>JBKKDH010000072.1:0-4633 GCA_046708445.1 Arthrobacter sp. | reverse complement strand
TGGCCGCCCTCGCGCAGATGGAACACGACATCAAGCGCGAACGTGTCACGGATTCCATCAGCAAGAGAAGAGAAGCCGGGAAGGATCTTGGCGGGCGGCCCCGCCGGGTTACCGAAAGTCAGATTCGAAGCGCTGTTCGCCAGGTCAAAGGTGGCGAGCCCGCAGCGCAGGTTGCCCGAGATTTCGGAATGTCCCGAGCAACCTTCTACAGGCGGTCACGAGCACTTACGGACCAGCAGAGCGACATTTAGCGCCGAAAAAGGGCCGCCATTTACCGCTGACATTCACAGTGGATAACTCGCCTCCCAACAACAAAAAGCTGGGCCGCCCCTGACAGAATGGGTCGCGTGACTGCCGCCAAGCCCACGGACGGGCCGGACCTCCTGGTCGACGCCGAGATCGACGACGTTCCCGCGGCGTCCCCCACCGAGCTTCCGGGCGGTCCCAACAGCCGCCGCGCCCTGGTGTACCTCGGCCTCTGTCTGGTGCTGATCGGGCTGAACCTGCGCACGGTGTTCTCCAGTTTCGCCGCCGTGCTCCCCGAGATCAGGTCCGACTCCGGCCTGCCGGGCTGGGCTGTCGTCGTGCTGACTACCGTGCCCGTCACGCTGCTTGGCGTGTTTGCGCCCCTCGCGCCGGTCCTGGCCCGCCGTTTAGGTGCCGAACGGGTCCTGCTGGGAGCCATGGCCGTGCTCACGGCCGGACTCCTGCTGCGGCCGCTGGACACGGGTGGCCTGATCCCCGGGACAGGCCACCTGCCTACGCTGCTCGCCGGGACGGCGGCCTGCGGCGCGGCCATAGCGCTCTGCAACGTCCTCCTGCCGGGTCTCGTGAAACGCGATTTCCCACACCGCCTCGGGCTGATGGGAGGGCTGTACACCACCGCCATCTGCGCTTCGGCCGCGCTGGGAGCCGGCTTTACCTTTCCAGTCTTCACGGCGACGGGGGAGTGGACCTCGGCGCTGTGGTTCTGGGCGGTGCCTGCCGCCGTCGTACTTCTGCTGTTCCTGCCGGTGGCGCTGCGGCAGCGCCCGGTCCGGCATCAGGCCCTGTCCGAGGGCGTGAACGTCTGGCGCTCGGCCGTGGCCTGGCAGGTGACGGTCTTTATGGTGCTGCAGGCAATGATGTCCTTCAGCGTCTTCGCCTGGCTGGCGCCCATCCTGCGGGAGCGCGGCGTCGAGGGCGGGACGGCCGGGCTCATGGTGTCCGCATCGATTGTGCTGCAGATGCTCGGTTCGCTGTTTGCGCCCGCGCTCGCCGCCAGGTTCCGGGACCAGCGGGCTATCAACTCGGTGGTGGCACTGATGACCGGCGGCGGGTTCGCGCTGAGCATTTTCGGTCCGCTGGAACTCATCTGGGCCTGGACTGGGCTGCTGGGGCTCGGGCAGGGGAGCCTCACGGCCGTGGCGCTGACCATGATCATGCTGCGGACCCGGGACGGGCACACCGCGGCGCACTTGTCGGGGATGATGCAGGGCATTGGGTACGGGCTGGGGTCCACGGGGACCCTCATGGTGGGCCAGCTGCACCAGGCCACGGGATCCTTCACGGCCGCCGGGGTGCTCTTCCTTGTGGTCGGGCTGCTGGCCGCCGTGTTCGGCTACCGCGCAGGCCGGAACCGGTTCATCGGCGGCTGAGGCCCAACAGGGGAGGCTGGGCGCTTAACTGCCGTCTTCGCTGCCCCCGCTGCTGCCTGCCGGATCCCAGCGGCGGGCGCCCTTGCCGCCGTCGCCCAGGCTGTCCCCAGGGTTCTGCAGCCGGCAGGCCTTCAGGCTCAGGCAGCCGCAGCCGATGCAGCCATCGAGGTCGCTGCGGAGGTGCTCGAGCGCCTCAATCCTCGCGTCCAGTTCGGCGCGCCACAGCCGGGACAGCCGGGACCAGTCCCGTTTGGTGGGAGTGCGCCCCTCCGGCAGTGAGTCCAGGGCGGCCCGGATCTCCTTCAACGGGATGCCCACCCGTTGGGACACTCGGATGAACGCCACCCGCCGCAGCGCGTCCCGGCGGTAGCGCCGCTGGTTGCCCGAGGTGCGCTCGGAGGAAATGAGGCCGTTTCGTTCGTAGAAATGAAGGGCCGACGGCGCCACTCCGCTCCGGTCCGATAACTCGCCGATGCTGAGGGCAGGGTGCGCCCCGGCAGCCACCTGTGGCATGCTTTCCCCCTGTTGGATCAACGGTGCTTCGGGCCGGGGGGTCCAGTCCGCTCCGCAACCCGGCCGCCCGCCTTGACCTCAACCATAGTTGAGGTCCTAGGTTGGCGTCCATGACATCTGATCAGGCCGTAACCGTGCGCGATTCCACCCTCCCAGCCACCGACCCCGCTGCAGGGATCCTGCAGCGTCCATACCTGTGGGTGACCATCGGCGCGTGCGCCCTGGTGTTCCTGGCCGCGTTCGAATCATTGGCGGTGACCACCATCATGCCCGTGGTCAGCCGCGACCTTGACGGGGCCAGCCTGTATGCGCTGGCCTTCGCCGGCCCGCTGGCCACCGGCGTGATCGGCATGGTGGCGGCCGGGAACTGGTCCGACCGGCGCGGCCCCACCGCCCCGCTGTACGCCTCCGTGGCGCTGTTCGTTGCTGGCCTGCTGATCGCGGGCACTGCGGCGTCGATGCCCGCGCTGGTAGCCGGCCGGCTGGTGCAGGGGCTCGGCGGAGGCGCAATGACCGTTGCCCTGTACGTGGTGGTGGCCCGGGTCTACCCCGCGATCCTGCACCCGAAGATTTTCGCCGCTTTCGCCGCCGCCTGGGTGGTCCCGTCCCTG
Source organism: Arthrobacter sp. (assembly GCA_046708445.1). GTDB lineage: Bacteria > Actinomycetota > Actinomycetes > Actinomycetales > Micrococcaceae > Arthrobacter. The sequence continues at coordinate 1,872 of JBKKDH010000072.1, read as the reverse complement.
GTGGGCCCGTTCGCCGCCGGCATCGTGGCGCAGGTCCTGCGCTGGCACTGGGTGTTCCTGGGCGTGGTGGGGCTGGTGGTTCCCGCGCTCGTGATGATCGTTCCGGTGCTCCGTGGCGTGGACCGGCAACCCCAGGAATCTTCGACCCCGCCCTGGGCTGTTGGCCGCCTCGCCTGGGCGGCGCTCGCCGCGCTGGCGGTCCTGGCGCTGAACCTGTCAGCGGAGGTCCGGATTGCCGGGGTCGCGGCCGCCCCCGCCGTTCTTGCGGCGGCCGCCATTGCAGTCGCCCTGGTGGCCGTCCGGCCGCTCGTGCCACGCGGAACCCTGACCGCCCGGCGCGGCCTTCCCAGCGTGATCCTCACCCGCGGCCTGGCCTCGGCTGCGTTCTTCGGCGCCGAGGTCTACCTGCCCTACCTGCTGATCGAGCAGTACGCATTCTCGCCCACTTTCGCCGGCCTCACCCTGACCGGCGGCGCACTGGCGTGGGCCGGCGCCTCCGCCATCCAGGGCCGCCTCGGCACCCGGCTAAACCACCGCGCGGCCGTGCGCATAGGCTCGGTGCTGGTGCTGGCCGCGATCACCTTGGCACTGATCACAACGGCACTCACCTGGCCGGCCGCCGTCGCGATTGCCGGCTGGATCTTCGCCGGCGGCGGCATGGGGCTGCTGTACCCGCGCCTGAGCGTGATGACGCTGGCGCTGTCCACCAAGGACAACGAGGGCTTCAACAGCTCGGCGATGTCCATCTCCGACTCGCTGGGCGGCGCGCTCGCGCTCGCCTCCACGGCCATCGTGTTCGCGGCGTTTACGACGACGGCGGAATCGTTCACCGGCGTCTTCGCCCTCGCCGCTGTCCTGGCCGCCGCCGGGGTCGCGGTGGCACCGCGGGTCTCGGCGCGGCCCGCTCAGTAGTCCGGGCGGGGGAGGACGTTGAAGTAGAGGTGCATGACGCGTCGCGGGGCCAGCCGTCCGGGACGCAATGGCTGAGCACCACGATGGGGCAGTCGATGGGATGCCGCCCGCCCCAGCCGTGGGTGATGTCGAAGATGCGGCGCCCCACCAGCAGCGCGCCCGCAGTGGACATGGTCCGACGGAGATGCCCGGCGCTGGCTTCCGAAACGCCTTGCCATGGTGCATTCCTTCCACCGGGGTTGGTCCGCGGTGTTCAGGCCAGCCGCGTGGCCCGGAGCACGGTATCGCCGGTCATCGCTTCCCGGCCGTCAGGCCCGGCGGTTACCCGCTCCCGCGTGGTGCTGACCTCCACCTGCCATTCCGGCGAATCCAGGCCGAGTTCCTGCACCAGCTCGGCAGGGGTGTAGAACATCTCGTGCGAGTTATGGTTTCCCCACGGCGGCAACCGGTCCGGATGGTGGCCTACGATCAGCAGCGTGCCGCCGGCCTTGACGGCGGCAGCGGCGGCCCGCAGCGGACCCTGCCACGCCAGCTGCGGCGAGTGCAGGAACTGGGAGGACACGAGGTCGTACTTTCCTGCGGGTTGCCAGTCCTCCAGGTCGCACTGTTCCCAGTGGATGCGGCTGGGAATCTCGCCAGGGCCCTCGGCATGTACGCTTTCGCGTTCCAGCGCAACCTTTTCGTGGGTGGCGGCCCGTTCCAGCGCGACGGCGGAAACGTCGACGGCGGTGACGGTCCAGCCCTGCTGGGCGAGCCAGATGGCGTCGGCGCCTTCGCCGCAGCCCAGGTCCAGGGCCTTGCCCGGCCGGAGCCCGCCTCCTTCGCGGACCAGTTGCTGGTTGGGTTTGCCGCTCCAGAGCTTCGGCTTGCTGCGGTACCTTTCGTCCCAGGCCTCCGCGGCACTTTGGCGGGGTTCGTCGGTGAGCCGGGTGCCGCCGTCGTCCGTTATGTGGTGGTGGT
>JBKKDH010000071.1:0-6581 GCA_046708445.1 Arthrobacter sp. | reverse complement strand
AAGTGCCGCAAAACTTTTTGCCGAACGTCCTGGGGGGACAGCCATGCCCGATCCGGCGGATAAGAACGCACGCGCCAATGCACAGGATGCAGGGCAGCCGCAGCCACGCCGACGCCGTGACCTCCGTCGCGCCGACGGTGACCTGACGGATGCCCGGACAGGAACCATGCCAGCCGTAACACCCAATCCTTCCAACCCGACCGACGCCGGCCAGCCGGTCACCCGCCGGACCTCCTGGGCCGAGGCGGCAGCAGCGGCCGATGCCGTGAACCCCATCGAGCACGTCCCGGCCCCCACCCGCCGCCCCGCCAGGCCGCCGGTCACGTCCCAGCCTCAGTCCGGCCAGCACGATGCCCCTGAGTGGAGCGCTGCCGCTCCCGTGAGTCCCGCCATCGAGCCTGCCATGCCGCCGGCGCCCGCAGAGTCCCCCGCCTTCCGCCGCATCCGCCCCACCACCGCAGACGTCATCGCCGACACTCCCATGCCGGACTTCATCAGTTCCCCGGGGCTGTTCGTCAAGGAACAGAAGCCGCGCCCTGTCGGTGGCTTCCGGGGTGCCGTCTACTCCCTGACCGGGGGAGCCTGGAACATGGGCCCCGGCGCGAAGCAGCGGCAGGAAGACGAACTGGGCCGCCGCATCGCCCGCCAGTTGCAGGGCAGCTACAACACCGCCATCCTCAGCCTCAAGGGCGGCATCGGCAAGACCTCCACTACCGTGGGCGTTGGCCTGACGCTCGCCGAATTCCGGGGCGACGCGCCCTGCGCCATCGACGCTAACCCGGACTCCGGCGACCTGGTAGAACGCGCGCTGGGGGAGGGCATCTACCAGCAGGCGAGCCCGCGCACCATCACGGACCTGCTCCGGAACATCGACACCGTCGATTCGCTCACTGCCCTGGCCCGGTACATGCACCACGCCGGCCGGCTGCACCTGATCGCCGGTGAACAGGATCCGGAGGTCTCCGACTCGCTCACGGCGGCCGAGTACCTGCGGATCCGCAAACTGATCTCCAACTACTACTCCGTTGCGCTGACCGACTGCGGCACCGGCGTCACACACAACGCCATGAGCGGGATCCTGCAGTCCGCCGACAACCTGGTGATCGCCGCCGGCTACGCGGTGAGCGGCGCCAAGCGGGCCCGCAGCACCCTGCACTGGCTGGCCAGCCACGGCTACGAGGACCTGGCTCGGAACGCCATTGTGGTGATTACGGACAAGGACGAGGTTTCCTCCCGCGTGGACAAGGACGCCATCGAGGAACACCTCTCCGGCATCTGCCGCCAGCTGATCGCCGTTCCGCATGATCGCGGTGTGGCGGACGGCGACCTGGTCACCTTGGACGTGCTCAAGCCCGAGACCCGCCGTGCGTACAAGGAAATCGCCGCTGCGATTGTGGACGGGTACGAGTAAGTCGCGGATGGCTCCATAGCTGCTCCCTGACGACTTGCAACGGTGTCTAAAAGACCGCGAGCAATCGATATAACCAGACGATGCTGACGCTAGTTCACTGCAGCCATTGCAGCGCAGTGCCACCCGCCGGCGTAGCTTGGCCCGAGCGGACCTTCGCGGTCACTCGAAATGAAACTACGTCGAAGGACGGCTAGGGCTGGTGGAACTAACTTGTTGGACTACTACCTGAAATGGGTCACGGTTACTGCGAGCAAAATGTCCACGGACTTCCCCCGGAGTGCCTGCGCGGAAATGTCGACCTCAGCGGTGCCGGTGGCTGTTGCAGGGGCAAGCATGGCGATGTAGGGCGTGGGGCTGCTGAATATGACGGCGGTCGTGGCCTGGATGTTACTGCTCCATCCCACCACGCCTGCCCCGTCTCGGACGCTGGTTGCGCCAGCGGGGAGCGGTACCCCGCCGATTCGGAACGCCCCGGCGAAGGCGGTTGTTGAGTCCAGGGCGGCGTTGATGCGGATGTAGTACGTGACCTCATCGCCGTTAACCACCATGCGGCCAGAGCGAGAGTTGTAGGTGTGCGTACCCGCGCCTGTCGACCCATAGACAGTAGGGGTGAATGCGAAGTTCCCGTTAAGCGTTCCGTTGCGGTAGTCCAGCGGGTCCGACGTAGCGCCCGCATGGCCTTTGACATAGCCGTAAGAGTACGTGTTCCGGGTGGTCAGGTTCGTTGCAGTGCCGGCGAGGAAGTTGGCCGGCGCGGCGGGGTGGCCGGCTACGGTGAACCTGTCACATATTGCTCCGACCCCGTCCGTGTTATCAATGGTGTAGGCCGGGTTCGCCGTCGCTAGCGCCGTGGGCAGGATTGGGTCATTTGCCCACATGGCGCGGCAGTTCAGCAGGCGTGGCAGGGCGGTGTAGCTAGTGCCGTTCGTGCGGGACTTGTAAGCGATGCGGTAAGTGTCGGCGACGCACGCCTGAAGATCCGATGCGCCGGTTAGGTCAAAACCGATGGATGACGCGTACCGGGTAGTCATCTGCGGCGCTGCTTGTGTGTCCTGGCTGATCCATGGGTGCACCCGGTCCCAGCGGTTGCACGCTGTGTCCTTCACTGCGGTGGTCCAGTCGCGGATGATGATGTCGCGGTAGTGCGAGTCGCCCATCTTCGCCTCTATAGCGATATTGTCCGCGACATTTGTGACGCCGCTGTTGTAGAACCGCAGGTCATAGGCGAACAGTTCGGCGCCGAGGCCAGCCTCGGTAACAAGTCCCCGGTTCATGCCATTTCTAAAGTTGGTCCGGGTCAGGGTGAACCGGATGACCTTGCCGATGGACAGAATGCGTTGGGCATACAGATTGCCGTCGAGCAAACCGCCTGTTAGGGACTTGTCCTCGGCGTAGCCGCTGCCGCTCCAGAGGTAGGTGATCAGTGTGGCCATGGCAGCGCCGGCAAAGAGGCGGGCGTCTTCGGCGAGACGTAGGCTGTTTGCCTGCGCGATGACCAGCCCGGTGTCAAGGCGGTAGTCGCCTGGGGGAAAGTAGAATGTCTTGCCTGGGTTGGCGTCAAGGGCGGCTTTGATCGAAGCTGTCTGCGATGAGGTTGTTCCACGCACTACGCCGAAGTCGAGGATGTTTAGCGTGTCGCGTGAGGCGAGAGCCACGTTCGCTGGGCTGCCAGCCCTCCCAATCTCGCTGCCATAGGTGGCCGAAAGGTCTGGAAGGAGGGCGGGCGGGATTTTTGAATCCCTGTCCAGGGTTGCCACACCTAGCGGGGTGCCCTTTTCGGACGTAGGTATGTATGCGGTGGACGGGTTTTTATCGCCCGGGCCGGCTTGGGCACTGCTACTGGCACCAATGGCTGAAATTGCGGAAGCACCCGTGAATGCAGCCATAAGGGTTCCGAAGCTGAGTAGCCCACGGCGCCTTACACCGGTCGCCGTGGGAGGCACTGGCTGACCCTTTTTGCCACTTTCGATTGCCATGACTAGAAGCTATTTCCTCATGCTGGGCATAAACCACCGTGCAAGTTACGTGTCTTTTGGGCAGCAATTACTTGGGTGAGGTACATGACTACTCAGTGAGCATAGAGTTCCCGGAGTGGTGAATGTGCCGAACATGGTGACCGTCGTCGGGGTCGGGTAGGATTCCGGTCTTATTGACCGCAAGGGCCTCCGGTATGATTCGGGGTATTCACTGACGCAAATTATGGGGGCACTGTGTCGTCTAAAGTTTCGCCTGCGGGCACAATCGCCATCACAGGCAAGAAGCCGCGCCTTCGCTCGCTTACGGGCATCCGGGCCATCGCCGCGATCCTAGTCTTCTGGCACCACGGCGACGGCCTATACGGCGGCATCTCGTCAGGTATGGTCGGTGTCTCGCTGTTCTATATTCTGAGCGGTTTCGTGATGGCGTGGGTAGACCGCCAGGACGACACCGATTTACTGTTCTATCGCCGCCGGTTCGCCCGGATCTACCCTGCTTACGCCGTTGCAGCAATCCTTGCGATCGCTTATGCGGCCGTGACCATCGGTGTCTCGTGGAAGGATTTCTTCGCCTTCACGCTTTTGCAAAGCTGGGTGCCTGATGAGACCGTCTACTTCGCCGGCAGTGCAGTGTTCTGGAGCCTGTCATGCGAGGCATTCTTCTACGTGACCTTCCCGCTTATACGCCGTCTCACGCGGGCACTGACTAGCCGGGGACTTTGGATTGTGGCTGGCGGCGCGGGCATCGTGTCCCTCTCGGTGGCTGGCGTCGGCGTGGGTTTCTCGGAGTCACAGCAGCTGACCTGGGCGGTTGTCGTATTCCCGCTGGTCCGGCTGCCTGAGTTCGTGATCGGGGTTTGCCTTGGGTCTTTGATGGCTCGCGGCTGGGCCCCTCGCATTCCCCTGACCGCAGCTTGGACGTTTGCCGTCGCTGGCGTGATCGCTGCGATGTTCGCGCCTTACTCACTTTCCCGCTATGCGGTGACGCTAATCCCGTTCGCGGTCCTAGTTGTTGCCCTAGCGTCTGCTGACCTGCGCGGAGCGAGGGTGTTTACAAGCTCCAAGTGGATGGTGAGGCTTGGCGACTGGTCCTACTGCTTCTACCTGATCCATCTCGTGGTCATCATGGTGACCGTCTCTGTCGCTTCACGCGTTGGCCTTCCGATCTGGGCTACCCTCGCCGTGGCGCTTGTTGGGTCCAGCATCGTGGCATCGCTTCTCCACCGGTTCGTGGAGAAGCCTGCCGACGATAGGCTGCGTCCTTAAATCTTGAAGTGCGTAGCCGTCACGGCCCCCATATGTTCCACGACGGTGCCTCGGAGTGTTGGGATGTCCACTTCTAGGGCCCCGTGACGCCGAGCGTGCAGGGGACTGCGGTCTCTGACTTGACGTTGAAGACTGCGCATGTAGTGATGTTCGCGCCCGTAACGAATCCGGCTGTCCTGCCGCGTCTCGGATGTTCGTAGAGCTAACCGGGATCGGCGCACCAGCGATGCGGAGGCTACCCGCGGGAGCGTCCTCGCATCAAGGTCGCCTGGACCCGGAACCAGTGGCGTTCTGCTTGGGCGCGACGGCAGCCGAAATTGGGGCCGCGACTTCGGTCAGGATCGTGGCATTTAGTTCTCTTCGGACGCATAAGCGCTAGCGCAGATTCCGAGCGACGAGGCAACCGTTCCCGTACTTCCTTCTTGGGTCTTCATAAGATCAGCCACGGCTTGGCCGTAGTTGCCCCGGAACGTCATCGTGGTGATCGCGGACAAGGACGCCATCGGGCAACATCTCTCCGGCATCTGCCGCCCGTTGTTCGCCGTTGCCGCCGTGATTACGGCCGGTACTGGCTGGGATCCTGCACTTGAATGGCTACCGAATCGTGACCGAACACGCCGGTGATTCTTCAATAATCTTGAGGCTCGAGGAATAGATTCAGTGCATCAGCCACATGGAAGGTGCGTCAACGATGACCATTCTTGAATACTTCTCAGGCATTGCAATCATTCTCGGATCCCTCGTGGGTGCCATGGGGCTCTCCGCCGTGATCTTCCGTTTCAGGCGGACCCACTAGGTATTTCGCGGGCCGCCCCGGACCATTGGACGGGCGGCTCCACTAACAAACGATGGGGGCGGTCTTCTTAGACCGCTGGTTCATGCCGTGATGGCTGGGCTTCCAACCCCTGCAAATCTGACCGCGCGTCGAGCAGCAGGCGGGGACCAGCCACCATCAGTGCCGTGACGATTCCGTGCAGGACCTGTGCGGTCTCGGTTGCTTCCTCGAACGCGCCGCAGCGGATCAGGGATTCGATGCGCCGGCAGCAGGCCTCCGCGTCCACCGCACCGGTCATGGCTGACGTGATCTTCAGGCTCAGTGTGGCGTCCATGGCGGCTTTGGGATCACGGCCGGCCAGGGTGTCGAGGATCCGCGTGATCCGTCCCGGCAGCATGGACAGGAAGTCTCCGAGGAAATTCAACGCAGCGGTGGGATTCTCGATGTCCTCCGCCAGGCGCCGGATCCTCGCGGGTTCCAGCCGGGCTGGACCGCCCTCAGGCAAGGAAGTCCACCAGGATGGTGAAAGTCCCGACGCCGCGGCGGGGGGTGCCTCGGCGCCGGGACGGCTTTATGACCGCGGCGGCGGTCTCGGCCGCCGCGGAAGTTTCAGTTAGTGCTCTCATCGCTCCTGCCCTGGTAAATGTCCCGATGGTGGTCAGGAGGTCAGCTTGGCGGTGCCAGCTTCATAACACCGCCAAGCGCTTGAGACCGTCGGTTCCCCGACAGAAAGCCCGTGCGCCTTGGGGTTCAACCCCAGTCTTGCCCCGTTCATTCAGCGCTTCGGGCCTCACAGAAACTACTGTGTACGGCGCGGATCAAGGACCCCGGAAGGTGCGGTCAAGAATCACGCAAGAGTTGCCAAGGCCGCCCGCGTTCAGCCTGTCCCTGCATGTACGGGCGGAAAGGTTGCCCGTAGGCTGTGAACGGGTCCTCCATCTGGAACGGAGCGTTGTCATGGCTGAAGGTACGAAGTCCGACCCATGGGTTTTGGTCACCGCCCCGGGATCGTCGGAATACACGATGTACCGGGATCCGGACGCGGATCCTCCCGCCTTGGTGTGCCAGGTGGGGTCAACCACGCTGAAGTACCACCTGCAGGCCATCGAGGACCTGCACGCGTGGCTCCTGGAGCAGGGCGACTGGGTGCCCT
>JBKKDH010000070.1:0-9528 GCA_046708445.1 Arthrobacter sp. | reverse complement strand
TCGCAGGCTTCGGCGAACCAGCGCTCCGGCCGGTGCGGCCGTGTGTCGGACGGCATCGCCATCCGGCTCTATTCGGAAGAGGACTTCGAGTCCCGGCCGCTGTTCACGGATCCGGAAATCCTGCGCACCAACCTGGCGGCAGTCATCCTGCAGATGACCGCCATGGGGGTTGCCCGTGGGCCCAAGGACGTGGAGAACTTCCCGTTCGTGGAGCCGCCGGACTCGAGGGCAATCAACGACGGCGTCACCCTTCTCCGCGAGCTCGGCGCCCTGAGTGCCGCTAGACCGCAAAACGCACAAGCGGACGCCAAGAGCGGCGGGCTGACCGCCGTCGGACACCAGCTCGCCCAGCTGCCCGTGGATCCCCGGCTCGGCCGGATGATCGTGGAGGCCGGTAAGCGCGGCTGCGTCCGCGAAGTGATGATCCTCGCAGCGGCACTGACCATCCAGGACCCGCGCGAGCGACCAACGGACAAGCAGCAGCTCGCCGCCGAGAAGCACGCCCGCTTCCGGGATGAAAACTCGGACTTCACCGGCTTCCTGAACCTGTGGAACTACCTGCAGGACAAACAGCAGGAACTCTCGTCCACGCAGTTCCGCCGCCTGTGCCGGACCGAGTTCATCAACTACCTGCGGGTCAGGGAATGGCAGGATCTCTTCGCCCAGCTCCGCCAGATGGCGCGCCCGCTCGGGATCAGCCTGGACAACAAGCGGCTTGCCGACCCCGTGGGCAACCATGAGGGCATCCACATCAGCCTGCTCTCCGGCTTGCTCAGCCATATCGGCATCCTGGACGAACGCAAACGTGAATACATGGGCGCCCGGGGCAGCCGCTTCGCAATCTTCCCCGGCTCAGCGCTGTTCAAGAAGTCCCCCACGTTCGTCATGGCAGCGGAGCTCGTGGAGACCAGCCGCCTCTGGGCCCGGGTGGCAGCCAAGTTCGATCCCGCCTGGGCCGAACAGGTCGCGCCCGACCTCGTCAAACGCACCTACAGCGAACCACACTGGTCCACGAAAATGGGCGCGGTCATGGCGTACGAGAAGGTCACCCTGTACGGCGTGCCCATCATCCCGCAGCGTCGGGTCAACTACAGCCGCGTCGATCCGGTCCTGGCCCGCGAGCTGTTCATCCGGCACGCCCTCGTGGAAGGCGACTGGAAAACGCACCATAAGTTCTTCCACCGCAACCGTGCCCTCCTGCTTGAAGTCGAAGAGCTTGAAGCCAGGATGCGCCGCCGCGACCTGCTCGTGGACGACGAAACGCTGTTTGAGTTCTATGACGCCAGGATCGGCCCCGAGGTTGTGTCCGAGCGGCACTTCGACAAGTGGTGGAAGGAAGCCCGGCAGAAGAATCCGGACCACCTCGACTACGACAAGTCGCTGCTGCTCAACAACGACGCCGATGACCTGGACGAGGCCGCATACCCGAAGACCCTGCTGCACAAAGGATTCGAGCTGCCGCTCAGCTACGAGTTCCACCCGGTGGCACCCGGTTCGCCGCCCAACCCGTCCGACGGCGTTACGGCCGAAGTGCCGGTGCTCTTCCTGAACCAGCTCGATGATGCAGCCTTCCGCTGGCTGATTCCCGGGCAGCGGGCCGAACTGGTGGCGGCCCTGATCAAGTCCCTGCCAAAGCAGACCCGGAAGAACTTTGTTCCCGCCCCCGACGTGGCCCGCCAGGCAGTCGCTGCGCTCGAAGCGGACTTCGACCCCGCCGTCGACGAGCTGGAAGCATCGCTGGAACTGGCCCTGCGCCGGATCCGCGGCCACGTCATCCCGCCCGGTTCCTGGAACTGGGACGCTGTGCCGTCCCATCTGCGCGTCAGCCTCAAGGTGGTGGACAGCAAGGGCAAGGTGCTGGACGAAGGCAAGGACCTGGCCGCCCTGCAGGAACGGCTGGCGCCCGCGACGCGCCGGGCCATCGCGGAGTCCCTCGGGGCCACTCCCGGCACTACTGCTCCGAAAGCACCTGGAAGGGCCTCCGGAACTCCCTCTGCGGTGCCCGAAGCAGGCAGCCCCAACGGCTCGACGCCGGGGTTTAGGGAGCAAAGCGGCCTGACCGCCTGGACCTTCGGCACGGTGCAGCGGCAGGTGAGCAACACCGTCAAGGGCCACACTGTGACGGGCTACCCGGCGCTGGTGGACGAAGGGACCTCCGTGGCCGTGCGCGTTTTCCAGACATCTTCGGAACAGCTGGAGGCCATGAGGGGCGGGGTGATCCGGCTCCTGGCCCTCCGGGTTCCGGCACCGGACCGGTACGTCCTGGAGCACCTCAACAACACCGAAAAACTGACCTTCAGCCAGAACCCGCACGGTTCAGTCTCTGCCCTCATCGCCGACTGCGCCTTGGCCGCCGTGGATAAACTCACACCGGCCGAACTCCCTTGGGACCAGGCGTCCTTCGATGCCTTGTACGAGAAGGTCCGGGCCGAACTCATTGATACGGTTTTCAGCGTGACGGCCGTGGTGGAGCGCATCCTGGCCAGCACGTGGCGCATCCAGAAGCAGCTGAAGGGCACCACAAGCCTTGCCCTGATCAGCGCCCTGAATGACATCAGGAGCCAGCTGGAGCAGCTGGTGTTTCCTGGCTTTGTGGCCCGCACCGGCTATGCCCAGCTGAGCCAGCTGCCGCGCTTCCTGGCGGCCATCGAAAAACGGCTGGAGCGGCTGCCGGGCAACGTCCAGCGCGATGCCCTCAGCATGGCCGCCGTCCAGCGCCTGGAAGACGATTACGACGACGCCGTGTCGGCCCTGTTGCCCGGCCGGCGGGCGGGTGCGGAGCTGGCCCAGGTGCGCTGGATGATCGAGGAGCTCAGGGTGAGCCTCTTCGCCGTCGAGCTGGGGACTGCCTACTCGGTGTCCGAGAAGCGCATCCGTGCCGTGCTTAACAAGGCTCTCGCGCCGGCCTAGGCTCTGGGCCTCAGCGGGTCTAGGCGCTGGAAGGTACGAACTCCCCGTACCCGGCGGCCCGCAGCCCTTCGCGAAGCTTCTCGGCATTGGCGTCCAGCACGGCGGGGTCGGGGTGCTGGTCGGCCGAGGCAAAATCAAAATCGGCCATGCTCCTGGACGGCCACACATGGACGTGGAAGTGGTTGATTTCGTACCCCGCCACGATCAGCCCGGCACGTTCCGCCGGGAAGATGTCCAGCTGCACTGCACCGATCCGGCGCGCCACCTCCATCACCTTGGCGAGCGTTTCCGGCGAGGCATCTGTCCAGCGGTCCACTTCTTCGGTGGGGACCACCAAAGTGTGCCCGTCAGCCAGGGGCCCGGTGGTGAGGAAGGCCGCGACGTCCCGTTCACGCCAGACGAAGCGTCCCGGGATCTCGCCGTTAAGGATTTTGGTGAACAGGGTACTCATGCGTCTGCCTCCTCGGCCGGGGCCTGCAGGGTGCTGGTGTCCAGCACAAACCGGTATTTAACGTCGCCTGCCACCATGCGGTCGTAGGCCTCATTCAGCTGGTCAGCGCGCACCAGTTCGATGTCCGCCACCACATTGTGTGCAGCGCAGAAATCGAGCATCTCCTGGGTTTCGGCGATGCTGCCGATCAGCGAGCCTGTGTAAGAGATCCGCCGCCGGATCAGCGCCCGCGGGTTTACCGGTGGCATGGCCTCAGATGGCAAACCCAGCTGGAACAGCGCCCCGTCACGCCGGATGGTGCCGAGGAACGGGTCCAGGTCATGGGGAGCGGCCACGGTGTCGATGATGACGTCGATGCTGCGGTTGGCAGCAGCCATCGCGTCCGCATCCCGGGACAGCACCACCTCGTCCGCGCCCAGCTCCAGCGCGGCGGGAATCTTCGATTCGGAGGTAGTGAACACCACCACACGGGCACCCATTGCCTTGGCCAGCTTGACAGCCATGTGCCCCAGGCCGCCAAGTCCCACAACGCCCACGGCGTCGCCTTCCTTGACGGCGAAATGGCGGAGCGGGGAATACGTGGTGACACCGGCACACAGGAGCGGCGCCACGGCAGCCGGGTCGAGGCTTTCCGGCACCCGGACCACGTACCGGCGGTCCACCACCACCGACGTCGAATAACCGCCCTGGGTGATCGCCCCGCCGTTGCGCGCGTCCTTCGCCCCGTAGGTTCCGGTCAGTCCGTTTTCACAGTACTGTTCCTGTCCGTCCAGGCAGCTCCCGCATTCCCGGCAGGAGTCGACCATGCAGCCAACCCCCACCAGGTCGCCGGGCGCGAAGTCGTCCACGGCTGACCCGACAGCGCTGACCCTGCCGACGATTTCGTGCCCGGGAACCAACGGGTACTGCTGGGTGCCCCATTCGCCGCGGGTGGCGTGCACGTCTGAGTGGCAGAGGCCGCAGAAGTCGATGGCAATCTCGACGTCGTCCGCCTTGGCTTCCCGCCTGGCTACAGTCAGCGGGACCAGGCCACTTTCCCCGGAGGTGGCGCCATAGGCGGCCGCCAGGCGGCCCTTCGCAAGGTTGTCGTCTCCACGGCTGTCGGCGGGCAAAAGCGGGCGGGCGAGGGGCGGCGGTACAGGTCGTCCAGGGGTCATACAGCGACGCTACCCCCGCGTTGCCGGATTTTTCCACTCGGGAGGCATTTCCACCCGACAGGCGTTAGCGGGGCTCGCTGCCTGTCACTACGGGCAGGGCAGGTTTGTTGGACCATTCGGAAAACGAACCTGGGTACAGCGCGGCCGGGATGCCGGCAATCTCCAACGCCGCGACCTCATGGGCGGCCGTGACACCGGAACCGCAGTAGACCGCCACGGGGGCGTCCCCGGAGACTCCCAGCGTGTTGAAGCGGCGCCGCAGTTCGCCGGCGGGGAGGAACCGGCCGGATTCGTCAACATTCTCCGTCGTCGGAGCGCTGACAGCGCCGGGGATGTGGCCCGCGCGCGGATCCACGGGTTCGAATTCCCCCCGGTACCTTTCCCCGGCACGTGCATCGAGGAGAATTCCGGTCCGTGCCCAACTGCCGGCAGCGGCAGCGTCAATGGCCGGCATTGCTCCGTCGCGAAGGTTAACGTTGCCCGGCATTGCCTCAACGTCACCGCGTTGCACCGGAAGCCCCGCGCCGCGCCAGGCGGCCAGGCCGCCGTCGAGCAGGTAGACCTCCGCGAAGCCGGCGTTGCGCAGCATCCACCACAGCCGTGCCGCAGCCATGTTCCCGCTGTCGTCGTAAGCCACCACAACGTCGCCCTCACTGATTCCCCAGCGCCGCGCTGATGCCTGGAACTGTTCAGCTGTTGGAAGCGGGTGCCTGCCGCGTTCCGGCTGGGCAGGGGCAGCAAGTTCGGTGGCCAAGTCCACAAAGATGGCGCCGGGCAGGTGTTCCTCAAGGTAGTGTTCCCGGCCGTGCGGATCGCCAAGTTTCCACCGGACGTCCAGCAGTACGGTGCGCTGGGCGGATTTCAGCCGGGCGTCGAGTGCGGCCACATCCAGAAGGGGTCCCATGAGGCTCCTAGGTGTTGGTGGATCGGGCTTTTGACCAGACCACTCTAGCCCGGACCCAACGGGGAGCGCGGGTAGGCTGGTCCGGTGAAGAACGCGCGCGCGGACAGGGCCTGGGCTGACCAGGCCATCAGGAAGATTACCGCAGAAAACAACCGGTCCGCGGATACCCACCTGTACTCGGTGCCGCTGGCGGAGCACTGGGGAGTCCAGCTGTACCTCAAGGACGAATCAACCCACCGCTCCGGCAGCCTCAAGCACCGGCTGGCCCGCTCCTTGTTCCTCTTTGGCCTGGTCAACGGCTGGATCCGGGAGGACACCACCATCGTGGAGGCGTCCAGCGGCAGCACCGCCGTCTCCGAAGCCTATTTCGCACAACTGCTGGGCCTGCCCTTCGTGGCTGTGATGGCCCGGACCACCAGCCTGGAAAAGATTGCCCTGATCGAACAGTTCGGCGGCGCCTGCCTGCTGGTGGACCACGCGTCCGAGGTTTACGCCGCAGCGGAGGAGGTCGCCGCAACAAGCAACGGGCACTACATGGACCAGTTCACCTACGCGGAGAGGGCCACGGACTGGCGGGGCAACAACAATATTGCCGAGTCCATCTTCGATCAGCTTGCCATGGAGGAGCACCCGGTCCCCCGCTGGATCGTGGTGGGTGCCGGCACCGGCGGTACCAGCGCCACGATCGGCCGCTACCTCCGGTACCACTCCCACGACACCGCCCTGGCCGTTGTAGACCCGGAGAACTCCGCTTTCTACCCCGGCTGGCGGGACGGCGTGCCGGGGTTCACCACCGGCATTCCGTCACGGATCGAAGGCATCGGACGGCCGCGGATGGAACCCAGCTTTGTCCCGTCCGTCATCGACCGCATGATCCAGGTCCCTGACGCCGCATCCGTCGCCGCGATGCGGCATCTTCGGGAGCTCACCGACCTGCACGCGGGGCCCTCCACCGGCACCAACCTGTGGGGCGTCTGGCAGCTGGTGGCGGAAATGATTGCCACGGGCCAGCGCGGCAGCATTGTGTCGCTGATGTGCGACGGCGGCGACCGCTATGCGGGCAACTATTACAACCCTGCGTGGCTGGCCAGCCAGGGACTGGACCCCGAGCCCCACCAGGCAGTCATCAGCCGGTTCTTCGAAACCGGCGTCTGGGCTCCCTAGACATCGACAGTTTCACGGACTGCCAGGTGTGTGAATTCCGTACCGTACTTGGCTCCGATCCGGGTCACGTGTGACTCCACCATCTTCAGGCCCATCTCGTTCAGGAGCCCGTCGTGGATCTGGAAGGCTTGCGGCGCCCGGACGCCGATGACAAAGTCCACGACTTCGCTGGCCTTGTTCCATGGCGCATGGATGGGAACCAGCAGCGTCCTGACGCTGATGCCGTCCGGGACGATGAAGGAGTCGCCCGGGTGATAGACATTTTCGTCAATGAGGTAGCCGACGTTCGCCACCACGGGAACCTGGGGATGGATCAGGGCATGCTGGCCGCCGAAGCTGCGGACACTGAACCCCGCCGCGTCAAAGGATGTCCCGGGTTCAACCGAATGGATCCGGGCTGCGGCGTCGGGTGCTTCCTCGCGCAGGTTGCCTGCCACCCCCGCAGGCGCGAAAACCGCCAGATCACCGTCACCCCGCAGGGCATTGACCATGGCGGCAACGTCGACGTGGTCGCCGTGCTCGTGCGTGATCAGCACTGCCTGCGCGCCGTCCAGCGCTTCCTTCACTTCGGAGAACGTGCCCGGGTCAAGAACCAGGACACGCCCGTCTTGTTCGAGCCGGATGCAGGCGTGGGTGTATTTCGTCAGCTTCATAGCGCCAGCCTAGGGTCCTGTCCGGGCGGGTGTCCACGGAACTCCTGCCCGCCAAGGTCCGGCTGGTAATCTGGATCTTTGCCACCATCCCTCAGGGAAGCGAGTCCATCCATGCCGTTTGGCACCAAGGCTGACGAAACGACGCCGTCAACCCCCGCGCCGCGGTCAGGCACCGGAGCGGGCAAAGAGCAGCGCGTCACCAAGCAGCGGCTGGCCGTCAGCGCTGCCTTGGACGAACTGGACGACTTCGTCAGCACACAGGAGCTCTACCGCATCCTGCAGAACCAGGGTGTGTCTGTCTCCCTCGCCACGGCGTACCGGATCCTGCAGTCACTGGCCGACGACGGTCTGGTCGATGTGCTCCGCAACGGCGAGGGCGAGGCCGTCTACCGCCGCTGTGCCGTGACCGGCCACCATCACCATCTGCTGTGCCGGAGTTGCGGGAAGGCCGTCGAGGTCGAAGCGCCGGCAGTAGAAACGTGGGCCGCCCGGACAGCCAAGGACCACGGTTATACCGAGGTGGCGCACACCGTGGAGATCTTTGGCCTGTGCCCCGACTGCACCGCACGCAAGGCCGCCGGCCTCCTGTAGCCTGGCCCGACGTCGGACGCGGACCCGAAGTCCGCGGGACTTCCTCAGGCCGGGTGCAGCAACCGGCCGTTGAGCCCTCGCTTGGCGCGGACCGTACCGATGATCCTGCACACCACGTAGATCAGGAATGACAGGGTAGTGACATAGGGGCTGATCGGGATGCGGCCGCCCAGTGCCAGCAGAATCCCGCCCACGGTCGCAGTCATCGCAAATGCCACACTCAGCACTACCACCACGACCGGTGAGGACGTTACCCGCAAAGCCGCTGCGGCCGGCGTAATGAGCAGGGCCAGGACGAGCAGGGCACCCACCACCTGGATGGACAGGGCTACGCTCACGCCCAGCAGGACCATAAAGACCAGGGCCAGCGTCCGCACGGGAACCCCGCGGGCTTCCGCCAGTTCGGGGTCGACACTCGCGAAGTTCAGCGGCCGCCAGATGATCACCAGAGCCACCATGACCACCACCGCTGTCCCGGCCAGGGCCTGCAGCTGGACAGTGTCGACGGAGACGATCTGGCCTGTCAGCAGGCCGAATTTGTTGGCCGCCCGTCCTTCATAGAGGGACAGGAACAGGATGCCAAGCCCCAGCCCGAACGGCATGATCACGCCAATAATGGAATTCTTGTCCCTGGCCCGCACGCCCATCAGCCCAAGCAGCAGCGCGGCCACCACTGACCCGATGAGCGAACCGAAGACGATGTCCGCGCCGATGAGCAGCGCAAAGGCCGCCCCGGCGAAGGAAAGTTCCGAGATGCCGTGAACCGCAAAGGCGAGGTCACGCTTCATGACAAACGTCCCCACAAGGCCGCCCAGCAGCCCCAGGACCGCGCCGGCCCAAATGGAGTTCTGGACCAGGATGAGGAGTTCGCCGTAGTTTTCAAAACTGAAGATTGACCCGATGATACTGTCGGCGTCCATCACGCCACCTCACCGGCGGTAGCGTGGACATCCGCGTGGTGGTGCGTGGTTGCGTCCGGGAGTCCGACGACGACGATGCGTCCGTTGGCGTGGATGACCTCCACGTGGCTGCCGTATAAATCGGAAAGAACCTCGGTGGTCATGACTTCCTGCGGAGTCCCCACCCGGAAGCGGCCTCCGGCCAGATACAGCACGCGGTCAACATAGTCGATGATCGGATTGATTTCGTGCGTCACAAACACCACTGCACTGTTCTGTTCGCGGCACTGCTTGTTAATCAGGGCACTGACGGCCTGCTGGTGGTGGAGGTCCAGGGACAACAGTGGTTCGTCGCACAGCAGGACCCTCGGGTCCGTCGCCAATGCCTGGGCGACACGGAGGCGCTGCTGTTCACCGCCGGAGAGCTGCCCCACCGGCACTTTGGCATAGTCGGTGGCGCCGACGAGTTCCAGGAGCTCATCGATCCTGCGGTTTGCCTTGCCGGCCCCGAGCCGCAGCCCCCAGCGGTGGCCGTCGACGCCGAGGCCCACCAGATCCCTGGCCCGCATCGGAGTGTCCGGGGCAAATGATTTCTGCTGCGGGATGTAACCGATCATCCGGCTCCCCCGTTCCACCGGATGGGCTCCGAGGCTGGCGGTGCCGGAGTGCAGCTGCTGGAGGCCAAGCAGCACTTTCAGGAAACTGGTTTTGCCGCTTCCGTTGGGGCCCAGCACGGCAAAGAATTCACCGGGCCGGATGTCCAGGTCGAGATCCTCCCAGAGCGCCCTCTTGCCGAACT
>JBKKDH010000069.1:0-3672 GCA_046708445.1 Arthrobacter sp. | reverse complement strand
CGGCATCCCCCAGGCGCAGGCGGCCCAGGACTGTGGTGGCGGCAACGGCGGCCGGAAAGAGGCCGAACACCACCAGCCCGGCAAGCGCCCCGGCCACAAACAGCACATTGACCAGGACCAGGCGGGTGGCGAAGCCCAGCCACGGCATCACCCGTCCGGCCCAGCCCAGCGGAACGTCGTTCATGAGGTGCCTCCCTTGGTTCCGCTCCAGGCCACGCCGTGCTGATCGATTCCACTGAAGGACAACGCCGGGCGGCTGCGGGCCCAATCCCACGACCCGAACACCACGGCATCAAGTTCAACAGCCTGCCCTGATCCGTCCTGCACCCCAGCAATGCGCAACCGGGCAGATGCCGGTGCGCCGTCAGAAACAAAGGGAACCTCGCTGGCCAGTTCGGCCGCCACGGCAGGGACGAGTGCCGTGGACTCCGGGTCGAACCGGAGCACCTGCCAGGTGCCGTCCACAGGCTCGGGTGCCGTCAAGGTTTCGGATTTCCGGCCGGCGAACGGCTGGGGTGAGACCGCGGGCCACCCCTCTGTGTTGAAGAACAGCCGGCGCAGCTGCACTACATGCTCACTGGGGTCAGCGGCGAAGCGGACGTGGTGGACCATGAAGTACTCCGGGTTGCCATCCGGCGCGTCGTGCGTGAGGACAGAGTTGTGGCCGGGGGCAAGCCAGCCCGTGCCGCCGTCGAACTGGTGACTGCCCAACACCTTGGTGCCCACGGACGCCGGCACTGCGTCCAAATCCGTCATCGCGAGGCCATGGAAGTCACGGTACGGGCCGGTGATGGAGTCTGCCACGGCCACCCGCACGTTGTAGGAGCTGAACAGCGAATCGTAGGACGCGAAGAGGACGTACCGGCCATCGGGCCTGCGGAGGATGAACGCACCCTCCACCGCGCCTTCCACGGACTGTGGCCTGCGGGCGATGACGGATCCGAGGTCCCCCTTCACCAGCGGCAGCCCGGAGGTCCGGTCCAACGGCAGGATGTAAATGCCCGAGAAGAACGAACCGTACGTCAGCCAGGGGGCGCCGTCGGCGTCGAGGGTTACGGCGGCGTCGATCGCGTTCTGGGAGTGCTGCCCCGACCGCGTGGCCACCACCAGACCACGGTCCTGCCAAGGGCCTGCCGGCGACGGTGCAACGGCGAGCCCGATGGCCGACGTGTTGGAGCCGAAGGTGGAGGCGGAGTAGTACATGTGCCAGTCCCCGGACTCCCAGCGGACCACCTCGGGTGCCCAAAGCCCCTTCGCCCCTGACCATTCAGCTGCAGGCCCCGGGACGCCATCCAACGCGGTTCCGGCATATGTCCACTCGACCAGGTCGCTGGACGTCCGGATATGTACCCCAGTTGGAATATATTCCGAGTTGGCCACGGAATCGGTGGAGAACATGTAGTAGGTGCCGTCGTTGTCACGGACCACTGTGGGGTCGTGGGCATGCCGGGCACCCCACGCGGCCGGGTCTGCAGCGGAATCAACTGCGGCTGCGTCTGCACTGGAGAGGTCTGCGATTGCCATGGTTTCAGCCCTTGGACCCAGAGAGGGCGATGGATTCGATTATCTGGCGCTGGAAGACGATGAAGACGATCAGCACGGGCAGCAGCGCGATGAACGAGGCGGCCATGATCAGGGGGTAGTCGGTCTGGATGGCGTACTGGGCGTTGAAGTTGGCGATGACCAGCTGCAGTGTCTGGGTGCCCGGGGAGTTCAGGTAGATGATGGGCGCCAGGTAGTCGTTCCACACCGCCATGAACCAGAGGATGAACTGCGCCGCGAGGGCAGGCCGGATGGCCGGCATGATCAGTGTCCAGAAGATCTGCAGGTAGGAGGCGCCGTCGATCCGGGCGGCTTCAACGATGGAGTCCGGGACGCTGTTCAGGAACTGGCGCAGGAAGAAGATCATGATGATGTTGCCGAAGAGTCCCGGGACGATCAGGGGCAGCAGGGTGTCCACCCAGCCGATGCTGGCGAAGATGGTGAACTGCGGAATCATCAGCGTGGGGAACGGGATCATCAGGCCGGACAGCAGCCCCAGGAACAGCACGTTCTTGAACGGCATCCGCATTTTGGCGAAGGCAAAAGCAGCCAGCGCGGACGTCAGCGAGCCGATGATGGTCACCGAGCAGGCCACGATCAGGCTGTTCTGGATGCCGCTCAGGAGCGGTCCGGCGGTCCAGATCCGGACGTAGTTTTCCCAGACGAACGGATCCGGAATCCACTGTGGCGGCAGTTCGAACACGCCGTCCTTGGTCTTCAAAGATGTGGAGAAGGTCCAGGCCAGCGGGGCAATCATGATGACGGCGCCCACCGACAGGATGAGCGTGGTGATGATGTTGCCGAGCCTCAAGGACGACTTGGCCGAGCGCTGGCCGTTCCTGGCCGGCAGGCCGGACCGGCCGCGTCCGCCCGTGGCAGGGATGGCTTCGGTGGGTTCCAGCGGAGGGGTGGTGATGACGTTCTGTGCGGACATGGCTGCCTGCCTCAATCGATCGAAAACTGGTTGCGGCGGTTGAGCCGGAACTGGATGAAGGTAATGATGAACACCAGCAGTCCCAGGACCACGGACATGGCCGAGGCGTAGCCCATCTGGAGGTTGTCGAACGCCTTTTGCCAGATGTACCAAACGATGGAAGCCGACTCGAACTCCGGGCCCCCGGTGGGCGTCATGATGTTGATCTCCACGAAGATCTGCGAGCCGCCGATGATGGACGTGACAATCAGGAAGAACGTGACCGGACGGACCATGGGGATGGTGATGTGGCGGAACTGCTGCCAGGCGGTGGCGCCGTCGAGGGCTGCCGCCTCATAGAGGTACCGCGGCACGGACTGGAGCGCGGCCAGGTAGAGCAGCATGGAGTATCCCAGCCCCTTCCAGACGGCCATGAGGATCAGCGCCGGCTTCACGGTGGCCGTGTCCTGCAGCCAGTTGGGGCCGTCAATGCCGATCAGGCCAAGGCCCTGGTTGATCAGGCCGAAGTCGCCGTTGAACGCCCACTGCCAGAGGATGGCAACGGCGGCGATCGAGGAGATGACGGGCAGGTAGTAGACGGTACGGAAGAAAGTGGTTCCGCGCATCTTACGGTTCATGGCCAGGGCAAGCGCCAGCGAGAGGACCAGGCCGATGGGGATCCCGATCATCATGTACAGCGTGTTCCACAGGGACTTTAGGAAGTAGCGGTCGCCGAACATTTTGGTGTAGTTGTCCAGTCCCTTGAATACCGGGGCGGAGATGCCGTTCCAGTTGGTGAAGGACGCGTACACCGAGAACAGCAGGGGGAAGAGCGTGAAGAGGAGGAACCCGATCACAGGTATGGCAACAAAGAGCAGCGCGGCCTGGTGTTCCTTCCTGTGGAGCCGCGATCGTCGCGGGCGCGTGATGGTTGTCATCGCTGGATCCTCTTTGATTCGGGATGGTGGTGCCGGGGCGGCACGGGAAGACGGGCGGATAAGGTGCCGCGGCCGCACTGCGGCGCAGCCGCGGCACCTGGCCTGGTGGCTGGCTTGGTGGGCTAGCTGTTTAGTGGCTAGTTGCCGGCCTGCTGGTTGGCTGCGTCCAGGAATTCCTGCATCCTGGGCTGGGCTTCCTTCAGGTATTCCGCGGCGGTCTGCTTGCCGTCCAGCACGGGCTGGATGTTGGTGAACAGTTCGTCGTACCACTCGGCGTTG
>JBKKDH010000068.1:0-3116 GCA_046708445.1 Arthrobacter sp. | reverse complement strand
GGGGAGAAGCCAGCTCAGGGCCTCATCGCGGGAGGTGAAAAAGCGCGTTGGACACGGCAGGGTCTGCCGTTCGATGGTGAAGTTGGCTATGACCCGATCCACAGGACTGGAGCCAAGCAAGGCAATGCGCGAAGCGGCACATGGAATCTTGAAAACCGCCCTCGCCTGACGGGTGACGGCTTTTGCCCTCCCCATGTCCACCAGCATCGGGTATTCGGAGCCGCCGGTGATTTCATTCAGCCTTGCCATGGCCGCGTGCACGTCATCGCCGTCCAGAACGATCCCGGGCTTCCAGACAAGGTGGATAATGCCGTCGGCACCCAGTTCTACTGAGCCCTTGCCGCCATCAACAGCGTTTGGTTCCATTTTCTGCTCCCCCAGCATCTTGTATCAGCCAAGCTTAACGGCATGCCTCAAACTCGAAATTCCGGACGCCGGCCTCCCCTACCGGCCGGTCTTGACCACCGTGAACAGCACGGCGGAGTCCTCTTCGGCTTCGAGGCTGTGCAGGCCTTCCGGGACGATCAGGAGGTCCCCCGTTTTGCCCTGCCAGGACTCGCCGCCTGACTTGAGCCAGACCGATCCCTTCAGCACAAAGACCGTGGCTTCGCCCGGGTTCTGGTGTTCGCTGAGCTGCGTGCCGGCACGGAAGGCCATAACGGTCTGGCGCAGTTGCTTCTCGTGCCCGCCGTAGGCCGTGTCGGCTGCCCTTCCGCTGGGAGCAGCCACCGCGGCCGTGATCTGCTGGCGGGCCAGGGCATCGATCGATATCTTCTGCATGAGCCAACCGTACCCACGGACGCCTGCTTTGCCGAGGGCCGATCGTCCAGGCGTTCCGGAAGGGCAGTGGTAGCCGGTTGACCTCTCTTATGCCAGCGACACGGATGGGAAGCTCTTCCACTCCTGATGGAATCGGTGTTCAGCCGTCAGCGCTGCTGATTCTTCAAGTGCGTGCAGGCGGCCGTAGCTGAAGCCGTTCTCGCCTTGGACAAAGGCTTCGGCGCCGAGGCGGCGCAGCACGGCGCGTGTGACCAGGCTGTCCTGGTGGTCGCCCAGGATTCTCTGGACTCCATGGGCAGCGTCAACCAGACGTGCGGCCCGCTTGGGATTGATCGGGGACGCTGCTTCCGCTGCGTACCGCAGGCGTTTTCCATCTTTGCGGGCTTCGTGCAGCGCCGGATGATCCCCGGTGCCAGCGGGATGTTTTTTCGCTTCCTTCACAGCCGCCCGCAGCCGTCTGACATCGCGCTTGATCAGTTTTGGGATGACCTTTTGGGCGGGCTTGCTGCCCTGTTTGGTCAGTGCGGCGGCGGCCAGGAAAGACTTGAGGTTTTCTACCAGCTTGAAGTAGCGTTTGCCGTCGAGTGCCTTCAGAACCCGTGTATGGGCTTTTTGGTAATCGGCGCCCAGCTCAAGGTCGACCCTGCGGGTGACAGGGCCCATGACCAGCTCCACCGGTTCGTGGGCGATCATGTCTTTGAGTCGCTGGCGCATGACTTCCGCGTCCCGGGCTTGGCCAAGAACTCCTGCGAGCCACTTCAGCTCGGCCCGCAGGAAGTCTGCAGCTTCGGCGTCCCTGAGAATTTTTCGGTAGGTGGCTAAGGCTGAACGCATGCGACGGGTGGCGACCCGCATCTTGTGCACGGCATCCTCGGTGTCCAGCCGGACCCCGGGGTCCTGCTCGGTCAGAGCGTGGACCTGCTCGGCGAGGTAAGCGAGCACAACATCGCCAGCAGATCCCCTGAGCTTCCTGGGCACTGTCCGGGACGGGTCAAGGAGGTCTTTGCCAAGCGCGTGCGCCAGTTTGGAACCGTAGCGGGCTGGAGCGACACCTGCACGGGTCATCAGGTCCTGGCCGGCATCGAGCAGCTTCCGGGACCCATCGATCAGTTCAAGCTCCCATTCGCGCCAGTGCTGGCTGCCTTGCCTGGGTACCAGAGTCTCGGCATGGACCCTGTCGTCGCTGAACTCGGCCAAGACGTTCCCGTCTTTGTTCCGGAGGCGGTGGACAGCGCGGCGGGTGCTGAGGCGTGCCACGACAACCAGTCGAGTATTTCTGACGTGAACGCGGACCAGGCGCAGGAGCGGCTCTGGAACGCTGTCACCGTCTTGGCCCAACGGTTCGTGGTATTCGTGCCGTTCACCGGGAGCGGCGGGGAGTTTCAGATGCCAGCCAGCGTCACTGCCTCCGGTCCGGCGGCGCAGGGTGATCCGCTGCCGGGCCAAACGCAGATCCTTCGTGTCAAAGTACTCGGCCTCAAGCCGGTGCTGCACGGGTTTGTCCACCAGCGCGACCCCGGGCATGTCCTTCAGCGCGGGGAGCGCGGTGCCCTCCTCAACGTCGTACTTCCGCTCGATCTCAACCACAATTGTCGAAGGCATAGGCAAATTTTAGATCTGAACCTAGCTGGTGTCACCGGGTAAATGACGGCGGTGAGCTTCCGCCCTGCCCGGGGTGAGCCGCCGATTTGACTCCCGCCGGAGCCGGGTCCTGACCGGGTACACCGAGCTGTCAGGCCTCGCGCCGAACTGCTCGACCGACACTCATAAATCCACTGCGGCCGACCGTGTCCGATTTTTTCCGCAGATCCTGCCACCAGGTCCTTGACGGTCCGATCGCCCCCGCCCACACTGGGGAGGATGAGCTATGAAACGAAAGATCCTGTTCTCATGCGTGTAATCGGGCGGCTGAATGCCCGCTACCCGGAAGCCCCCCGGTCACACATCGAGTCCATCGTCGTGGAAGAATACGACACTCTGAACCGTGGACGGATCAAAACCTACATACCCATCCTTGTTGAACACAGCGCCCGGAACCGGCTCCACAGTGAGTCCAGACTCCGCTCCACCGGGCCATAACCTCCGAGCCTTTCCTCTTACGACAGCCGTCCGCTGAACAACACCTGAGCCCGCACCACCCACGACGCACTTCCAGGGCCCCTTCCCTGCCCGGGGCGCAGGTCAGGCGGCTGCTGATTCGGATCCGTCTCTGCGGACACGGCTGATCTCCAGATCGGCCATGTCCAACAAACGCCGCCCGCCGGTCAGTTCATCCATGATCCAGAACAATCCGTGCTCCGGGACCCTCTCAGTCACGCACCCCCGGTGCGCGAGGG
>JBKKDH010000067.1:0-3220 GCA_046708445.1 Arthrobacter sp. | reverse complement strand
GGCTCTGCGATGAGCTTGACCTGGGACACGACGGGGTCCTGCTGGATGAGCTCGAAGAAGGTGGAGAGTTTGTCGACGTCGTAGAACTCACGGGCGAGTGTGGAGGCGAGGTCGAACCGGAAGCCGTCCACGTGCATTTCCGTAACCCAGTACCTCAGCGAGTCCATCAGCAGCTGCAGGGAATGCGGTTGGCGGACGTTCAGCGAGTTGCCGGTGCCGGTGTAGTCCATATAGTGCTTTTCGTCGCCCTCCATCAGCCGGTAGTAGGAGGCGTTGTCGATGCCCTTGAAGGACAGCGTGGGCCCAAGGTGGTTGCCTTCGGCGGTGTGGTTGTAGACCACGTCCAGGATCACTTCGATGCCGGCCCGGTGCAGGGAGCGGACCATGGCCTTGAAGTCCTGGACCTGCTGGCCGGTATCTCCCGTGGAGCTGTAGGTGTTCTGCGGGGCGAAGAAACCGATGGTGTTGTAGCCCCAGTAGTTGTTCAGGCCCTGGTCCTGAAGTGTGCCGTCATTGACGAACTGGTGCACCGGCATCAGTTCGATGGCGGTGACGCCAAGCTTCTGCAGGTGCGAGATGACGGAGGGGTGCGCCACACCGGCGTACGTGCCGCGCTGCTCCTCGGGGATCTCGGGGTGCAGCTGGGTGAGTCCCTTGACGTGGGCCTCGTAGATCACTGATTTGTGGTACGGAACCCGGAGGTTGTGGTCGCCGTCCCAGTCGAAGAACGGGTTGATGACCACACCCATCATCATGTGCGGCGCGGAGTCCTCGTTGTTGATCGAATCCGGTTCGCCGAGGTTGTAGGAGAAGAGCGACGGGTCCCAGTCCACCTGCCCGTGCACGGCCTTGGCGTACGGGTCCAGGAGGAGTTTGTTGGGGTTGAACCGGTTTCCGGAGGCGGGGTCGTACGGGCCGTGGACGCGGTAGCCGTACTTCTGCCCGGGCTGCACCTGGGGGATGTAGCCGTGCCACACGTAGCCGTCCACTTCGTCCAGCCCGAAGCGTGTCTCCACGCCGTCGTCATCGAAGAGGCACAGCTCCACCTTTTCGGCACGTTCGCTGAACAGCGCGAAGTTCGTGCCGGTTCCGTCAAAAGTGGCTCCCAGCGGATAAGCCGTTCCGGGCCAGATTTCCATGCATGCTCCTCATCGTTGTTCGGCAGGGCGTTCCGGACATTCCGGTCCACGCTGCCGTGCAGAACCTATGCCTACCGTAATGGGTGGCTGTGACTATTACGTTTCCGGCCCACCTACTAACTAAGCATGCTGACTTTACCCCAAACCTCGGGTAAGGCGTCCGCAACCCGGCCCGCAGTCAGCGGTCCGCCTCCGGACGCAGCCGCTCCGGCGCGGCCGTGGAGGCTCGCCGCCAGGGCGGCAATGGCAGCCCAGCGTTCGTCCGGATCGATGCCCGCATCACGGAAGCGGCCGACGTCGGGCCCCAGCTGTGCGAGCAGGGCGCCAATGATTCCGGCCAGGACATCCCCGCTGCCGGCAGAGGCGAGCCAGGGAGTCCCGTCCGACTGGCTGTAGAAGTCCTGGAAGGGGGACGCTACCAGCGTGGTGGCACCTTTGAGGAGGACAGTGGCCTCGGTGAGCCCGGCGGCGCGCCGGACGGCGGCAAGGGTGTTCGCCTCCACTGCGGCGCGCCCGGACAGAGAACGGTCGGCATCCAGCCGCTGCAGCAGGGAGGCCAGCTCGCCGGCGTGCGGCGTGAGGATAACCTGAGGGGCAAGAATCAGCGGCAGGCCGGGCAGTGCCCCGGCATCGGCGACGGTAGGCAGCCCCGAGTCCACTGCGTCCCGCGCACGCTGGAGCTGTTCGTGGTCGTCCGGGCCCATCCCCGAGCCCACCAGCCAGGCCTGGACGTGGGTGCCGGCCACCGACCCGGGGCCGCACACCACCTCGGGACAGGACTGCCGGACCAGGTCCGCCACCTCGGGCGGGCCGAGGTACCGCACCATGCCCACGCCCGCGGCCAGCGCGCCCCGGCAGGCCAGCACGGCCGCTCCGGGATAGGTGGCGGATCCGGCCACCACGCCCAGCACGCCGCGGGAATATTTGTGCGAGCGCCGTTGGGGCTGTGGGAGGAGCCGCGCCAGGTCGGAGATTTCCAGCCGATGCAGCGCCGGCCACGGGAGGTGCTCTTCGATCCCGATCGGGATGACCTCGACGCGGCCGGCATGGTCGGCGCCAGGATCGGCCAGTAGGCCCGCCTTCGCGGCTCCAAAAGTCACGGTCAGGCCGGCGGACAGCACCGGGGCATGGACCTCGCCGGTGTCGGCGTCGACGCCGCTGGGCACGTCGCACGCAACCACCAGGGGCAGGCTGAAGCCGGAAAGCGTCTCCACCAGTGCCGCTGCCGTTCCGCGGAGCCCGCCTTGGGCGCCCGTTCCCAGGACAGCATCAATCACGACGTCGGCACTTGCCGTTTCGGCGGTCAGCTGGCCGAGCGTCGCGTCGGTGAGCTGGTGGACGCGGCCGCCGGCACGCTCAAAAGCAGCCAGCGCCTCGGGGTGCGCGGAATCAGCGGTGAGTACCGCCGTCGTACGCATTCCCCGGGCGGCCAGGAAGGAGGCGGCGTAGAGTCCGTCGCCGCCGTTGTTGCCCTTTCCGGCCAGGACGGCCACGCTGGCACCGTAGAGCCGCCGCCTGCGGGCGCGCAGCTCACGGACCACAGCATTGGCCAGGCCCTGGGAGGCGCGCTGCATGAGGACAGCGCCCATGCCCGCGGCCAGGAGAGGCTGTTCAGCCTCCCTGATCTGGGTTCCGGTGTAGGCGCTGATCATGGCGTCAGTCCCGCTGGCAGGTCCGGCCTTCGGACTTTCAGCCTTCGGCCAGGACCGTTGCTGTGGCGATCCCGCCGTCGTGGCTCATGGAGACATGCCACCGTTTGACGCCCTTGGCCTCGGCCACCGCAAGCACGGTTCCCTTGACCTGGATCGTGGGGCCGTGCTGGTCCAGGCCGATCCAGCAGTCCTGCCAGTTCATGCCGGCAGGTGCACCCAGGACCTTGGCCACTGCCTCCTTGGCGGCGAACCTCGCGGCCAGGGACCGGGTGTTCAGCTCCCGCTCGGCGGGGACAAACAATCGGTCCCGCAGCCCGGGGGTGCGTTCAAGCTGGCGGCCGAACCGCTCGATGTCTACAACGTCTACGCCTATGCCAACAATCATGCGGCTTATTCTACGGTGACGCTCTTGGCCAGGTTGCGCGGCTG
>JBKKDH010000066.1:0-5018 GCA_046708445.1 Arthrobacter sp. | reverse complement strand
CGTTGACCGGAGAAGAGGCCATCATGGACCGCCAGCAAGAGTTTGTCCTGCGCACTATCGAAGAGCGCGACGTACGGTTTGTACGCCTGTGGTTCACCGACGTCGTGGGTTCACTCAAATCGGTGGCACTTGCCCCCGCCGAGGTTGAAGGCGCCTTCGAGGAGGGCCTTGGCTTTGACGGTTCGGCCATTGAGGGCCTTGCCCGCGTGTTCGAGTCCGACATGCTGGCCCAGCCGGACCCTTCCACGTTCCAGATCCTGCCGTGGCGCGGGGAGACCGAACAGACGTCCAGGATGTTCTGCGACATCCTCACCCCGGACGGTGAGCCGTCCGCCGCTGACCCGCGCAACGTCCTCAAGCGCACGCTGGCCAAGGCCGCGGACATGGGCTTCACCTGTTACACCCACCCGGAGATCGAGTTCTACCTCCTCAAGTCCCAGGCACCCGGCCCTGACGGCTCGCCCGTACCCGTTGACGAAGGAGGCTACTTCGACCACGTTCCAGGCGGTGTGGC
The DNA here is from genome assembly GCA_046708445.1 of Arthrobacter sp. Classification (GTDB taxonomy): domain Bacteria; phylum Actinomycetota; class Actinomycetes; order Actinomycetales; family Micrococcaceae; genus Arthrobacter. The sequence goes on along the minus strand of JBKKDH010000066.1, from coordinate 4,504 downwards.
GCAGGACTTCCGCCGTACTGCCGTGACAATGCTTGAATCCGTAGGCATCTCCGTGGAGTTCAGCCACCACGAGGCCGGTCCCGGCCAGAACGAAATCGACCTCCGGTATGCGGACGCGCTGCAGACGGCGGACAACATCATGACGTTCCGCACCGTCATCAAGGAGGTGGCCCTCCAACAGGGCACCTACGCCACGTTTATGCCCAAGCCCTTCACCGCACACCCGGGTTCAGGCATGCATACCCACTTCTCGCTGTTCGAGGGAGACACCAACGCGTTCTATGAAGCGGGCGCTGAATTCCAGCTGTCCAAGACAGCGCGCCAGTTCATCGCCGGCATCCTCAAGCACGCCCCCGAGTTCACGGCGGTGACCAACCAGTTCGTCAACTCCTACAAGCGGCTTTGGGGCGGCGGGGAAGCACCGAGCTACCTCAGCTGGGGCCACAACAACCGTTCGGCCCTGGTCCGGGTTCCGCTGTACAAGCCCGGCAAGGGCCAGTCAGCCCGCATCGAATACCGGGGGATCGACTCTGCAGCGAACCCCTACCTCGCCTATGCGGTCCTCCTGGGTGCCGGCCTGAAGGGAATCGAAGAGGGTTACGACCTGCCGGCAGCGGCCGAAGACGACGTCTGGTCGCTGAGCTCGGCCGAGCGCCGTGCCATGGGCCACGACCCCCTGCCCGCCAGCCTCCACGACGCCATCCGGTCCATGGAGGAGTCCGAACTGATGCCGCAGATCCTCGGGGAACAGGTCTTTGAACACTTCCTGCGCAACAAGCGTGCAGAATGGCAGGACTACCGGCTCCAGGTAACGCCCTACGAGCTGCAGCGCAACCTCGGCATCCTCTAGGCCGGCGCGGTGAGCCTTGCCCGCCGCCTGATCTCGGCCGGCTTCAGTGACTTGGAGAAGGGCGAGCGGTTCCTCGCTGCCCGGGAGCTGCAGGGCCTGGACCAGGACAAGCTGTTTGCCGGCCTGCAGCTGGCGGCGAACCCCGACACCGCCCTGCAGTCCCTGGTCCGCCTGATCGAGAAGCATCCCGCCCTCCGGGAGCTGGCCGCGGCCGATCCTGAGACCAGCGAGCCGCTGTACAGGGTCCTGGGTGCCTCCGAAGCCCTGGGCGAGTTCCTCATCCGGCATCCGGAGCACCTTGACGCCTTTGACGTCAGGGCAAGTCCGGAACCGCTGCAGGCGGATCCGGACCAGCTCCGGTCCGCCCTCCTGAAGTCCGTCCGGGCAGATCCGAGGTCAGCCAGGCCGGTCGCGGCCCTGACCGGAACTGAAGCCTACGTGTCCCTCCGCACGGCCTACCGCCGCGGGGTGGTGGATCTTGCCGTCAAGGACCTGTGCGCCGCGGACCCCCTGGACTTCATGCCCGCCGTCGGGGCTGAACTGGCCGACCTGGCCGGTGCCGCCATCGAGGCTGCGCTGGCCGTTTCGCGCGCCGAGGCCGCCGAGCAGTTCGGCGCCGCCGACGTCGCCGACGTCGGCCTGGCCGTCATCGGGATGGGCAAATGCGGCGCCCGCGAGCTTAATTACATTTCCGACGTCGACGTCATTTACGTGATTGATGCCCCCGGGCTCGACGACGCGCGGGCCAACACCATCGGCACCGCCCTGGCCAGCGGAATCTCACGGGCCATTTCCTCGATTGCCCGGGAACCGGGGCTCTGGGAAGTGGATGCGAACCTGCGGCCGGAAGGCAAGTCCGGGCCTTTGGTGCGGACGCTGCCATCGCACGAAAGCTACTACGCCCGTTGGGCGGAAAGCTGGGAGTTCCAGGCGCTCCTGAAGGCCCGCACCATCGCCGGTGACGCGGACCTGGGACGGCGCTACGAAAAGGCCATCGAACCGCTGATCTGGAATTCCGCGGGACGGGACGGATTTGTGGAGTCCGTGCAGGCCATGCGCCGCCGGGTCACCGAACACATTCCGGCCGCTGAGGAACAACGGCAAATCAAACTCGGGCGCGGCGGCCTCCGTGATGTCGAGTTCACGGTCCAGCTCCTTCAGCTCGTCCACGGCAAGTCCGACGAGACACTCAGGTGCCGGGACACCACCTCCGCCATCGCCGCACTCTCCTCCGGAGGCTACATCGGCCGCTCCGACGCCGCCGGATTCGACCACGCCTACCGGTACCTGCGGCTCCTTGAGCACCGGATCCAGCTGTTCCAGCTCCGGCGGACCCACCTCATGCCGGTCAGCGAGGCAGCGCTGCGCGCACTGGCCAAGGCCGTGCTGGGCCCGTTTTCCAACGAACGGCCACATCCTGACGCGCTGCTGTCCGCCTGGCAGAAGACCAAACGCTCGGTTCGTGAGCTGCATGAACGCATCTTCTACCGGCCCCTGCTTAACACCGCGGCCAAGCTCAGCAGCGAAGATGCCAGGCTCACACCGGAAGCCGCCCAGGGCCGGTTGGCAGCGCTGGGCTACGGCGACCCGCAGGGGGCTATGCGGCATATCGAGGCGCTCACCGCCGGGGTCAGCCGGCGGGCAGCCCTGCAGCGGCAGCTGCTGCCCATCCTGCTGGATTGGCTCGCAGAAGGAGTTGATCCCGACGCCGGGCTGCTCGCCTTCCGCAGGGTCAGCGAAACCCTGGGCACCACGCACTGGTATCTCGGCATGCTCCGCGACTCCACGGCTGCGGCCGAACGGCTGTGCCACGTCCTCTCCAACTCGCGGCTGATCGCCGACCTGCTGGAAGTCTCGCCCGAATCCGTGGCGTGGCTGGGTCATGACAAGGACCTCGCGCCGCTGAGTTTCGAAGCCCAGTGGCAGGAGATCACCTCCAAGATGTCGCGGCATGCGGACCCCGAAAACGCCATGCGGCTCATCCGGCTGATCCGGCGCCGGGAGATCCTCAGGATCGCCATCGCCGACTCCGCCGGGCTCCTGGGCCAGGACCAGGTGGGCTCCGCGCTGGCGGACACGGACCGGGCGGCTGTGCTCGGGGCCCTGCGGGTGGCTGAGGCCATAGTCTCCGCGAAGGCCCCGCTCAAGACCGCTGTGCTGATTGTGGCGATGGGCCGCCAGGGCGGGCGTGAGATCGGCTACGGCTCCGACGCCGACGTGATGTACGTGCACCGGGCGCTGCCCGGCTACACGGAGGAGGAAGCCCAGGAACAGGCGGCCCGGATTGTCTCCAAAGTCTCCAGCCTGCTCACCCAGCCGCTGAAGCCTGCCATCATGGCCGAGCGCGTCCTCCAGGTCGACGCGGACCTGCGGCCGGAGGGAAAAAACGGCGCCATGGTCCGTTCGCTGGATTCCTTCGCGGAGTATTACCGCCGGTGGTCCCTCATCTGGGAAGCGCAGGCCCTCCTGCGGGCCCGGCCGATGGCAGGCGATGACGGGCTCGCCAAGGACTTCCTGGAACTGATCGATCCCATCCGGTACCCGGAATCGATCTCGGAGCAGGACGTCCGGGAAGTCCGCCGCGTCAAGGCCCGGGTCGAATCGGAACGGCTGCCCCGCGGGGCCGATCCCGCCCGCCACCTGAAACTGGGCCGCGGTGGCCTCAGCGACGTCGAGTGGCTGGTCCAGCTGATCCAGCTCCAGCATGCGGGCAAACATCCGGAGCTGCGAACCACGTCCACCGTGGAGGCCCTCGACGCCGCCGCGGCCCTGGGCCTGCTGGAGAAAAGCGATGCCCAGCTGCTGGCCGCCGCCTGGCGCCTTGCCAGCCGGATCAGGTCCGCGAACGTCATCTGGAGCGGCCGGGCATCGGACCTGCTCCCGTCCTCCCGGCGCGACCTGGAGGCTGTGGCCCGCTGGTGCGGCTACGAACCCGGGCAGGCCGGCACCCTTGAGGAGGACTACCTTCGCCTCAGCAGGCGCGCCCGTGCCGTCTTCGAAAAGGTGTTCTACGGCCACTAGGGCAGTGCTACGTTGGGCCCATGGCTAAGCAAATTTACCTGAACCTGCCCGTGAAGGATTTGAAGAGGTCGGTCGACTTCTTCACAGCCCTTGGCTTCTCCTTCAACCCGGACTTCACCGATGAAAACGCCACGTGCATGATCATCAACGACAACGCCTTTGTGATGCTGCTGGTGGAAGGCTTCTTCAAGACCTTCACTGCCAAGGACGTCACCGATGCCACCGGTTCCACCGAGGCCATCATGGCGTTCTCGGTGGACAGCAAGGCAGCTGTGGACGAAACCGTCCGCAAGGCCCTCGCAGCCGGTGGCACTCCCTCGCAGGAGGTGCAGGACTACGGCTTTATGTACAACCACAGCTTCCAGGATCCTGACGGGCACCTCTGGGAGGTCATGTGGATGGACCCCGCCGGCCCGCCGTCGGAAAGCACGCCAGCGGGGGACACCGAAACGCCGGCCAACTGAACGGCGAAGCCTGGTCAGTCTGGCTCATCGCCCTCGACGACCTGGGACCCGACGCGTGCGCCATCCAGCTCGGTGCGGTGGCCCTGTTGGAACTGGCACCGGGACAATCCGAGTTCGTGGGCGATCCGCTGCGCATGGCACTGGCCGGCCTTGCGGAGCAGTCCAGGCG
>JBKKDH010000065.1:0-4789 GCA_046708445.1 Arthrobacter sp. | reverse complement strand
CCATCATGCTCCCGCTGATGAAACCGGCCCTGATCTCCACCTCGATCTTCTCCTTCATCTGGAGCTGGAACGACTTCCTCGGCCCGCTGCTCTACCTGAACACCCCGGAAAAGTACCCGCTGCCCCTGGCACTGCGCCTCTTCGTAGACCAGACCCAGTCCTCGGACTACGGAGCCATGATCGCCATGTCCGTCCTGGCCCTGCTTCCGGTCCTGATCTTCTTCCTGGTCTTCCAGCGCTACATCGTCGAAGGCGTCTCCACCCAGGGCCTTAAGGGCTGACAGAATATGAGCACCATGGACAGCACCACACCCGCATCAGGCCGCAATGAACCGATCCCGGTAAACCGCTTCGCACTGTTTTCCGAGACCCTGCTGGCCGGACTGCTGGTGCTGGTGCTGTCCATTCCGCTTGTCACCATTCCCGCAGCCTACGCGGCAGGCATCGCCCACCTGGAGCGCCACCTCTCCGGACGGGACGATTCGCTTCGTGCCCTCTGGAGCACCTTCCGCTCTGCCCTGCCGGGCAGCTGGAAGCTGGGAATCACGACGGCGGCAGCCGCCGTCGTGATCATCCTGAACCTCCTGCTCGCAACCGTGGGGCAACTGCCGGGCAGCGCCGTGGTCCTTCCGGCCACGCTCATCCTGGCAACGGCCGGGGCGGTCCTGCTCCTGCGCACCACCGCAGCCTGGTCCGACTTTGCCGGCCCTGCCGCCGACGCCCGCCAGACCCCGGCGGCCTCCGGTGCACCCGCTGTATCGCCGCCGTCGACCGCCTCGAAGTCCACGCCCTGGTCCTCCGCCCTGGAAACAGCGAAGGCACTGTCGCTCCGCGATTGGACCGGCTCCCTTCTCCTCGTAGCGGCACTGTTCGCCGCAGTTGTTTTCGTCTGGATGCTCGTAGCGCTCTTCGTGGTAGTGCCCGGCACCTTGATCCTGGCCGCGGCGTCGGTCAAAATGCGTTCCACCCGCGCCGCCCAGTAATACTCTGCATTTCACTTTTCCTACCGAGTTGAGTCCGACGTGTCTTCCGACCGCCCCCAGTCCGCAGAGTCCCTTCGTAACCCCAGAGGCCCGGTTCGCTGGTACTTTCCACTGACGCAGCACAACTACCGCCTTTACATGGGTATGACCCTGGCCGGCAGTATGGGCGTCTGGATGCAGCGCCTGGCCCAGGACTGGCTGGTTCTCCAGCTGACAGGCAGTCCTGCCGCGGTCGGTGCCGCCGTGGCCCTGCAGTTCCTCCCCATGCTGATCGTGGGCCCGCTCAGCGGCCTGCTGGTGGATATCTTCCCCAAGCGCCGCGTCATGATGGTCTGCCAGTCAGTGATTGTCCTCCTGGCCGCGGGCCTCGCAGCCTCGGCCGCCACCGGCAACATCACCGTGTGGATCGTTTATGGAAGCTGCGTCGCGCTGGGCATCACGTCCGCTATCGACGGCCCTGCCCGGCAGGTCTTCGTCAACGAAGTAGTGGGCGACGCAGGACTCCGTCCGGCCATCGGCCTCAACAACGCCATCGGACAGCTTGGCGCCATGGCCGGCCCCGCCCTGGGCGGGGCTGTCATCGCCTACGCAGGATCCGCGGCCGCCTTCGCGTCGAACGCCTTCCTGGGCCTGCTGGTACTGGGCATGATTGCCGGCATCCGGCCCGCCCTCCTGCACGCGAACGCCCCGGCTGTCCGCGGGCGCGGCCAGCTTCTGGCCGGGTTCCGGTATGTCCGGGACAGGCCGTCGCTGCTGCTGGTCATTGCCCTTGCCGGATTACTGGGGGCGTTCGGCATGAACGGTCCCGTGGTGCTGGCGGCCTTCGCGGAACGCGTGTGGCATAACGGTGTTGAAGGTTTTGGCATGTTCAACACGGTGAGTGCCGTCGGCGCCCTCGCCGGCGCCCTACTGGCGGCCCGCCTCCGGACGCTCGGGCGGAAGGGGATCGTGGCTGCGGCAGGCCTGTTCGGGCTGGCGCAGCTGGTGGCTGCGCTGATGCCCAACCTGGTTCTCTTCACCGTGATGCTGGTGGTGGTGGGCCTGATGACCCTCCTGTTCCTGACCAGTGCCGCCACCGCAGTCCAGCTCGAAGCCGGATCGGAAGTCCGCGGCCGGGTCATGGCCCTGTACCTGCCGTTGCTGCTTGGCGGACACGCCCTGGGCGGCTTGCTTGCCGGCTGGCTTACTGAACAGTTCGGAGTGCGCACGGGCCTGGTGGTCACCGGGGCCCTGGGCATGCTGTCGGCGCTGGTCATCGGCCTCCTGTTGTGGAGGAACTCACGACGGACCGCACACTTCGACCGCCTGTCCTCCGCTGAGGCTGCCAAGAAAGCAATGGAAGAGGCAAAGAGCGCGCTGCTCTGACCTAAGGCTAGTTAGTTGGGGTGATTGGACCTTCAGGATTCGTTGGACGGTGTGAAGGTCCAGGTTCCAGGTCCTTGCCGGGCAGGCGTTCCTGGCTGGCGACGGCGTCGCGCTCCAACCGGGCGCTGGCCAGCACGGAGGTGTCCGGAGCGGTTGGGGCGGGGATTTCCCAGGCCGGAGCGCGGCGAAGTACCACGTCGCCTGCCGTGTTCAGTTCCAGCAAGAGTCCCGTGCCAGGGCCGCTGCTGCGAAGGAGCAGTCCGGCCCACCCCATCACCGGCCGGAGCCGGGCCTCCACGGTGAACTCCCGGACGGGAGCGCAGGGCACCGGTAGGTATGGCGAACCCGCAACCCGGAGGGCGCCTTCGAGGACCTCCAGCGGAGCCCGGCCGCCAGGTGCCCGGCGGATCCAGTCGGCACCCCACCCGCTGTCCGAAAGTCCGGTGCTGAACGGCTCGGCGTCGGACCACGGGCCGGGATGGCCAGCGGCGTCACTGACCCGGACCCGCCAGCTGTAGTCCGCATCCTCGGCCAGTTCCGGACCGCCAGAGGGAATCCCGGACTGGCCGGACGACGGAACGGGTCCGGAGTACCAGACCTCGGCCCCGGCCGAATCCTCGACCGCGATCTCGTAGCCGGTCTGCCGCGCCCCGCGGGATCGGCGCCGTCCGGCAGGTCCAGCCGCCACCCAAACACCGGGCGCAGGGAAACGGTGAGGCAGGGGGCCAGTCCGTCGGTCAGCAGGCCGGAAGCCTGCAGTTGGCCCTGGCGGGTCAGAGTGGGGGTTGCTTCCCGGATAGGGGAGAGGCCCATCAGGAAGCGGTTCCGTGCGCCGCACGTGCCCAGGGAAGTCCGAGTTCGCTGAAGGTTGCGTGCTCTTGCGTGGCGCGCTCCAGGGCATCTTCAATCCCGACGACGACGGCGTGCGCAGCGTCGCCGGCACCCTCCCACTGGACGTAGGCGCCGTCGATCCGGGCCGGCAACGGTGCCGTCCGGATGGCTTCCAACACCAGCATGAAGGCCCCGCTGTCCAGGAGCGGGCTGATAAGTTCCCTGCCTTCGCGGCGGTGGGCAAGCAGGTTCTCCGTGAGGTCGTCCCGTCCGAAGACCTGCTCGGTCTGCCCGGCAGGGGAAGTCACGGTGAGGCGGTCTTCGGTGTAGTGGAACACGGCCTGGCCCTCCGAGCCCTGCAGCGTCACATATGGCTCCACGGATTCAGTGGCGCAGATGGTCAGCGCGCAGGTGACTGGAAGTCCTGCCACTGTGCGGATCCGGATGACCGAGGTGTCGTCAGATTCGATGTCGTTCGCGCGGTAGAGGTCTGTTTCCACTGAGGCCACGTCCTCGACCGCGCGTGCGCCGGCGATGCGCAGCGCGGTGGCCACGGCGTGTGCAAGGGGATTGGTGGCAACGCCGTCAACCACATCGACCCCGTCGATGCTTCGTTTTCCGGCCCAGCGGGAGCGCTTGTAGTAGGCCCTGTCACGCACCCAGCGGCCGGTGGCCGAGACGCCCTGCAGCGTGCCGATGGCGCCGCTGGCCAGAAGTTCTTCGATGGCCTGCAGGGCGTGTGACCCCAGGCTTTGGAAACCGATCTGGACACTCCGGCCCGCTGACTGTGCGGCGTTGCACAGGGTGTTGAAGTCCGCCAGGGACGCGACGGGAGGCTTCTCCAGGTAGAGGTCAGCGTCGGTGGACAGGGCGGCGAGCCCCAGCGGGGCGTGGGTCTGGATGGGGGTGGCCACAATGATCAGTTCCAGGTCCGGCGCGGCGGCCAGCAGGTCGGTGAGACCCGGGAAGACGGCGGCAGTGTCCGGAACTGATCCGGGTGCAGGCGGCTGGGGGTCGGCTACCGCAACGAGTTCGACGACGCCGGCAGCCTGGAGGCGCTCAAGGTTCCGCAGGTGGTGGGTACCAAAGCCGTGGACGCCTACCAGCGCCACACGCGCCGGGCGGATGACCTCCTGCAGGGCTGAGGGGGCGGGCCCGGGATCTTGGGACTCAACAAGATCTCCGGCCTGGGCAGGACCCGCACTGCGGGACTGTGACTCGGCGGCGGTGCCGGCTGGCGTTGCCAATGGATCTCCGTTTCTGCCCGCGGGCAAAGCTTGGCCCTGGCGGCGTCGTCGTGACGGCGCCCCGGAGCGGACGACGCGGCGTTCCGCCACACCGGCATTGGCGGGCGGATACGGGGCTGACTCACCCTGGGCGCTCGCGGATACGATACCCAGCAAGCGCTTTCCAAGTTCCAGTGTGAAGCATGCCCTGGCGCCAAGTCCAGTAATGTAACGATTCAAAATTTTGCTTGACGTGTCTGCCGTGAGGGGTCTAGATTTCGAGAAACCGATTACTCAGGTGACGCCCGCCACTCATGGAAGCGTTTCTGCAACGATGGAGAACCGAAGGGAGCTTTGCCATGCTGGCTGGAAATTTCAGTGCAC
>JBKKDH010000064.1:0-7721 GCA_046708445.1 Arthrobacter sp. | reverse complement strand
TCGGCGGCGTGGGCTTTGTAATTCAGTCCGACGCAGATCACCCGGGCCGAGGCTGGCACAAGCGGCACCTCGGTGACGCTGTCGCGCTCAAGCCAGCTGCCGGCGTCGGACGTTGAGGCGCTGGATGCTGAATCGTCGGATGCTGAAACGCCGGTGGCTGGGCTGCCAGCCGCTGAATCGCCGGACTTTAGGGAGACAGCCTTGTCCTGCCAGCCGGCGGCGTCCGCCCAGAACTCAGCCACGGGGGCCAACGGGAAAACGCGCGATCCCACCAGGGCTGCTGCCCAGGATTCCCCGCGGTGAGTGATGCCGATGTACTGCATGTGGAGCCTTTCAGGTCTGCCCGGGCACGGCGAATGCCGGCCCGGCGGGTTCAGGAGTCAGGAAGCCTGGGCTTGCCTGCGGAAGAAATCGAGGGTGGCATCCAGGACCTTCTGCGCCGCCGCCGGACTGTTGTCCGCCAGCGACCACATGTGGTCGGCGCCTTCGATGAGGAGAAATTCGACGTCGGCCCCGGCGGCTTCCAGCGCCGCGGCCAGGGTGGTGGACTGCGCCGCCGGGACGAACCGGTCGGCTGTGCCGTGGGCCAGGAAAAACGGCGGGGCGTGCTCCCCCGCGTAGGTCAGGGGGCTTGCGGCAGCGGCCTTGTCCGGGGCGTCCGCGGGCTGCACGCCGATCAGGAGGGCTTCGCGGGAACCGGGATCGTCGGCGTTGGCGACGGCGTCAGGCAGTGCCTGGGCGCCCATGCGGAACAGGTCCGTGGGCGGATACCAGGCGGCGACGGCGGCAACCGGAGAGTCGAAACCCGCAGTACTGGCGTCCGGGCTGGCTCCGAGGCCCACGAGGCAGGCAAGGTGTCCGCCGGCGGAATCCCCCCACGCGTAGATCCGGCTGGGGTCCACGTTGTACTCCGCGGCATGCGCACGCAGCCAGGCGACGGCGGCTTGGGCGTCCTGGAGCTGGGCCGGAAAGACTGCCTGCGAGGACAGCCGGTAGTCCGCGGAAACAACGGCAAAGCCGGCGGCGGCGAAACGTTCAAAAGCGGTCAAGGCGAACCCGTCAGTGACAGGCCCGAGCGAGGAGCGCTCCCCCACCCGCCAGCCGCCGCCATGGAAATGGACGATCCCCGGAACAGGCCCTGCCACCGGATCCTGGGAATCCGCACCAGCAGCCGGCAGGTAAACATCCAGCAGCAACGGCACACCACCGGGGCGGGAGAACTCAATCCCCTTCAGGACTTCCCCTGCAGTCATCAACGACTCCATCCATTGCCGTGGCCGGTATCAGGATCGATCCGGCGCCTTACCTAAGCCTGCGGGAAGGGGACGGGGCAGGGAACGTGACATTTCAATGATTGAAAGATTGGCCGGATCAGCTGCGGCCGCGCCGCGAAAGAGGAGCGCGCCGGCGTTGGCCATCACGATGCCAAGGACGTTGGCCGGGACCCGGCGCGGGGCAACGAGGCCGGCCAGGTAGGGCACCACCGACGCACGCACTCCGGCGCCGAAGGCACACAGCACGGTGAAGGCGTCCGGCGGCCGGCTCACGAAAAATGACCGCCGCCACCGGCAGGAACAGCATCGCGGAGACGCCCGTGGCCTTCGGCGGTGCCCTGCACTCCCGGGATCCGCTGGCCCACGGTGCAGTTGAGCAGGATGTAGGCCGCCCAACAGCCGGCGTGGTGTGGTGTACCGGGCCGTGCGCGATGCGCCGCCTGTACCTGTCTACCTGGCGTGGTCCGTGGCTGACGCCCCGCGGGAACTGCAGCCGGTCATGGACCCGCTGGCTGCACTGTACGGCGCTGGGCGCATTTGCGGTGCCTAGCCGAGCGGCCTTTGAGCAGGTTCGGGTATGCAGGCCAGCTGATCGGCCAGGAACTGCAGGCCGCGCCGGACGACGGCCAGCCCGGCGGAATGGTTGAGGTAGCCGTGCGTTGCACCAGGCTCCAGCCGGTACCCAACAGGGACTCCGGCCACACGGAGCCCTTCCACAAACAGTTCCGCAGAGAAGCGAAGGTCGTCGTATTCCGCTGCCAGGATCGCCGCAGGCGGCAGACCGGCGAGGTCGGCGTACCCGGGCATGGCGTAGGAGGAGGCCATGCTGAGGGGACCTCCAATGTAGTTCTCCACCATCCCGCGGCAGTCGTCGTCGGTAAACCGGAGGACAGGTGGCAGCCCGCTCAGGTCCGGGGCCGCGAGCGCGTCCGAAGATGGCAGTTCGCCGTGGAGGAAGGGATAAGCGAGCACCAGCTTGGCCGGCAGCGGCCTCCCGGAGTCCTTGAGGTACAGCGCCGCCCCGACGGCCAGGTTCCCGCCGGCACTGGCTCCGCCCAGGCACAGGGCCAGCGGGTCAGTGCCGAGCTCCGCGGCGTGCTCCACGGCCCACAGCCAGGCCGCCACGACGTCTTCGTGCGGCACCGGGAAGTGGATACCCCCGCTGGCGAGCCGGTAGTCCACCGACAGCACGAGGCCGCCGGTCCTGGCGGCCAGCTCCCGTGCCAGCTGGTCTGCCTCCCGCATCTCCAGGTCGCCGTGGGAGAAGCCGCCGCCGTGCATCCACACCAGCGCCGGAAGGCCACCGCCGCCTGACGCGTCCTCCGCGGATGCGGAACCACCGGCCGCCGGCCCGCCATAGATGCGGACCGGAACCGGCCCGTTGGGGCCGGGGGCCGCCACGGTCCGCACCGGAACGGCGGGGGCCTGGTAAGGAACCAGGCCCCCGCAAAATGCTTCCAGCAGCTGCGTCCCGGACGGGTCTGCGAGGAGTTCACCGATGGAACGTGCGCCGGCCACGTGGTGCAAAAGGCCGGCCAGCTCGGGGTCCAGGGTCATGGCTGTGCGGGTTCCGGAGTCCTGGGGCCCACACCGGCCAGAACCGAGCCGGGCAGGGCCACGACGCAGCTGAAGGAATGCGTTCCGGAACCTGCCTCGTGGACGGTCCTGTCAGCGTCGGGCAGCACTACCGTGGCGGTTGTGCCTGCCGGTACCGTCACGTCCAGCGTGAATTCCTCGCCGGTCCGGTCCCAGCGCACCGCGGCCTCACCGTACGGCGTCTCGTGGCGGGCTTCGGCCCAGTCCAGTCCGCCGCCGGGATGCGGTTTGACCAGCAACTTCCGGTACCCCGGTTCAGCCGGTGCAAGCCCCGCAAGGCTGCGGTGCATCCAGTCGGCCACGGCACCCAGGGCGTAGTGGTTGAAGGACGTCATTTCGCCGGAGTTGATGCTGCCGTCCGGAAGCATCGAGTCCCAGCGCTCCCAGATGGTGGTGGCGCCCATGGTCACCGGATACAGCCAGGACGGGCATTCGGTCTGGAGCAGCAGGCGGTAGGCCGCCGTCGTGTAGCCGTAGTCGGTCAGCGCGTCGCACACCAGCGGGGTGCCCACGAAGCCGGTGGCGATCCGGTAGCTGTCCGCTTCCACCGCATCGGCGAGCCCGGCGGCGGCCGCAGGACGCTCTCCGGGTTCGAGAAGGCCGAAGGCCAGCGCCACGGCGTAGGCCGTCTGGGTGGGCGGCAGGAGCTGGCCGTCGTCGGCAATGTAGGTTTCCCGGAAGACGGCAGTGGCCCGTTCCGCCAGCTGGGTGAAGCGACCCGACGGCTCCCCCAGCAGCTCCGCTGCCCTGGCCGCCACTTCCGAGGAGTATGCGAGGTAGGCCTGCGCCACAAGCTGCCATGGCGTTCGTGCCTCACCCGGCTGCTCCGGCGGGGCCGCCGGATCCAGCCAGTCACCGAACTGGAAGCCGCGTTCAAACCGCAGCTCCGGGCCGGCCGCCTCGGCCGCCGCCTCGAGCCAGGCTGACATTCCCGGCAGCTGCCGGCGCAGGAACTCCAGGTCACCAGCGCGCTGGTACAGCACCCAGGGGACCAGCACTGCCGCGTCTCCCCACGCGGCCATCACCGGGCGGACAGGGAACGGCGGCTTGTCGAACGTCACTTCAGGGACCACCAGCGGCGGGGGCCCGTCGGTTCCCTGCTCCGCGGCCATGTCTTTCAGCCAGGACGCGGAGAACCCCGGAATCCGGTAGAGGAAGGACGCCGTGGCCGCGAAGATCTGGAAGTCGCCGGTCCAGCCGAGGCGTTCGTTGCGCTGCGGACAGTCCGTGGGCACGTCCACAAAGTTGCCGCGCATGCCCCACACCACGTTGGAGTGCAGCTGGTTCAGCATCGGATCAGAGCACTCGAACGTTCCGGTGCGCACCAGGTCTGAATGGATGACGACGGCGGTGAAGGCCGCGGGATCGATCTCGCCGGGCCAGCCGGCCACCTCCACGTAGCGGAAGCCGTGGATGGTGAAGTCCGGTTCCCAGGTCTCGCCGTCTGCTGCGCCTTTGAGGGTGTAGACGTCGGTCTGCCTGGCTACACGCAGCGGCCGGACCCCCAGTTCCCCGTGCTCCAGGACTTCGGCGTGCCGCAGTGTCACTTCCGTGCCGGCGGCTCCGCGCACGGTGATCCGCACCCGGCCCACCAGGTTTTGCCCAAAATCCAGGATGGTCTTTCCTGACGGTGAACTCAGCACGGCGCTCACGGCCAGCTCTTCGGTGGCGCGGACCGGCGGGCCGTCCGGGGCCACCAGCACCGAGGCATCAAAGTCCTTCAGAACCACGGGGTGGAGCAAAGCGTTCTCCCGGCCGGCCCAACCTGCGTCCTCCAGCCGGGCGTCGTACGTTTCGCCGTTATAAAGATCGGACCCGAGCACCGGGCTCCTGCCTGCCAGCCAGGAACTGTCCGTTCCGATGACCGTGATGTTGCCGCCGTCGTCAGCGATTTCCAGTTGAGCGATCGCCGCGGTGCGGTCACCATAGGTGTTGCGTTTCTCCTGGAAGCCCAGGTTGCCGCGCCACCAGCCGTCGGCAAGCTCGAGTCCGATGATGTTGGCGCCGGGCTGCAGGTAGTCGGTGACATCGTAGGCCTGGTAGCGCAGCCGGTGGTGGTAGCTGGTCCAGCCCGGAGCCAGGACGTCGCGGCCTACCCGGCGGCCGTTGATCGAGGCGACGTAAACGCCGTGGGCGCTGGAGTACAGGCGGGCCGAGGCCACGGTGCCTTTCAGCTCAAAAGTCCTGCTCAGCCGAAAGGCTGGTTCCGTGTCTTCGCTCGCTTCGTCCCAGGCCGGTTGGATCATGGCTGCCTGCCAGTCCGCCCGGGTGAGGAGCCCGGCTTCGACGTAGGCGACAGGGCTCCACTCGGAGGGCCCGTCGTCGTCCGTTCCCCAGACGCGGACGCGCGCCGCGACGCGCTGCCGGCTGGCCAGCGGCGGTGCCGGCCATGGCTGCAGGAGCTGTTCACCTGATTCGGTCCGGCCGTAGCTGACCAGCTGTTCTTCATTTAGGCCAAGTTCGAGCTCGTAAGCGGACTGGACCCAGCCAGGGGTTTCCGTCGTGATCTGCCAGGACAGCCGGGGCCGGTCTTCGCCGATACCGAAAGGCTCCTCGTGGTGCTCGAAACGGAGGACGGAGGGGCGTGCCGTTGCGCTTGGGGAGGGGTGGTGGAGGTGTTGAGTCAACGTCGGCTCGATTCGTTACGATGGGGAAGTTTTAGGGCTTCCCCCAGCGTCGCGGAACCGCCGATACGCCCGCTAGCGAAGTTTCATTGACTGGAAAGCCGTGCCCGTAGACCCTTCGGACCGCTTAGCTATGGCAGAGGCGGAAGGGGTGGCCAGCCGGGTCGAGGAACACGCGGAAGGTTATGCCTGGCTGCGTTTCCGCTTTGGTAGCTCCCAGCCTCGCCATACGGGCATGCTACCGCCGGATAATGGGCCTGTCCCCCGCGGGACCCGCCCCTGGAGCCCGCGGCCCCTAAAGCTCACAGTCCCTAGAGCTCACGGACAAAGTAGTCCACGGCCGTGCGGAGGATGCCATCCACCTGGGCCTCGGCGAAGAAGAAGCAGTGGTCTCCGCCCTCGATGGCGATCAGTTCATTGCGGACACCCGCGTCCGTGAGCGCGCCGGCCAGCAATTCGCTCTGGGACAGCGGAACCAGGCCGTCGCTGTCGCCATGGATCAGCAGGAACGGGGCCGCCCCGGCGGTGACGTAACCCAGCGGGCTTGCAGCGGCCAACAGCGAGGGATCTGCGGTGCCGCCCACCAGCATGGGGCCGGGTTCCATCGACATGCCCGGCGGGACGGCGGCCACGAGCGCGCCTGACATGAGGCCGGCAGGCGCATCCATCGGCGGCATGTCAGGCAGGGATGACACCCCGTAGAAATCGACGACGGCGCTCACGGCGCTGGAGTGCCCCGGCACACCGAGGGCGCCCTCGAGGTCCTCCCGGCCACCCGTGAGTCCGAGCAGCGCGGCAAGGTGGCCGCCGGCAGATTCGCCCCAAGCCCCGATCCGTCCCGGATCGATGCCCAGGACATCGGCGTGGCCGCGGAGGTAGCGGACGGCGGCTTTGATGTCATGCAGCTGGGCCGGGAACGGCGCCTCCAGGGCGTGCCGGTAGTCAATGGTGGCGCAGGCGATGCCGGCTTCATTCAGGAGCCGGAACACCGAATCCGGAGCGAACGTGGGCGGCAGCTCGCGGCGGTCACCGAGCTGGAAGGCGCCGCCATGGATCCACACCACCAGCGGCACCGGCGTGGCGGTCGCCTGCCGCGGCAGCCAGATGTCCATGGCCAGCCGGCGGAAGCCGACGGCGATCGCGTAGCTGACTTCGCGGTGCACCAGGGAGTGCCCGGACACGTCCTCGGGCGTGCCCGGCAGGCCGAAGGCCGGGAAGGGAGGCGGAGAAGGCATCTTGCGCGGCGTATCTGCGCCTTCGGTGATGACGGCTGTTGACGTGGCGGCTTCCCGGGTCATAGTGCGCTCCTTGCGAGGTCCGTGGTGGTTTCTGCGCCGGCCGCCGGGGCGGCGGCGATAAAGGAATGGGTTCCGGGTCCGACGACGGCGGCCGGCTCGCCGGGCAGCCGAAGTTCCGCGGTGGTGCCGGACGGTACGGCCGCCGTGAGCGTCAGCACGCCGTCGTTGATGGTCCAGCCGACCTCGATGAGGCCCTGCGGGCCACGGTGCGAGGTGCTGGCGGAAGCCAGCCCGGCGCCGGGCCGGGGTTCGATGATGATCTGTTCCCAGCCGGCGCTGCCGGGTGCCTGGCGGAGTCCGGCAGTGTAGCGGTGCAGGAACGAGACCACGGAGCCCTTGCTGTAGTGGTTGAGTGATTGGCGCACCGTTCCGTCTGCGCCGATTCCGTCCCAGGCTTCCCACATGGTGGTGGCGCCGCGGTCCACTATCACCAGCCAGGAGGGCTCGGAGTCCTGCATCAGCAGCTCATAGGCGAGGTCGAGGCGGCCGTTGTCGGCGAGGGCCGGCAGCAGGTAGGGGATGGCCAGGAAGCCGGTGCCCAGATGGGTGCCCGCTTCCCGGACCAGGCCGGCGAGCTGACGGGTGACCGATGCGCGGGCGCTGTCCGGAACGAGGTCGAAGGCAAGTGCGCGGACGCAGTTGGCCTGCGTGCCGCCATCGACCGTGCCGTCAGGCAGGAGGTATTCCTGCTGCCAGGCGCGCCGGACGTCCCCGGAGAGCGCCCCAAGGTCGCGGGCCTCTTCATCCCGACCGAGGGCCGCTGCGGTCTGGGCCATGATGGCCGAAGTGTGCTTGTAGTAGGCGGTGGCCACGATGCCGTTGTCGGTGGACTGGGAGGCGAACAGGTCAGGCGCCGGGCCGCCGGGTTCCATCCACTCCCCAAAGTGGAAGCCGGTGTCCCAGAGGTACTGCTCGTGTGGTGCCGGGGT
>JBKKDH010000063.1:0-5814 GCA_046708445.1 Arthrobacter sp. | reverse complement strand
AGCTGCCGCGGATTCCGCGGACCGGTCAGCCGCAGCGCGAGGAGCGCCGAGTCCCAGGACCTGTCGAGCGCACCGGGCAGCATGGCCAGGCCGATCCCCGAGCGGGACTCAGGCCGGGCATCGGCGGACCGGCGCACAGCTGCCCGCACCGGCCCCACCATTGTGTAGATGACCGCGCTTGGTCCCGTAAGCATCGTGGCCGCGGGGACAGCAAGGATGCGGTAGGGCGTGTCACGATCAAGGTGGAGCATGGCGGCCGCATCCATCCGCCGGTCCAGCGGCGCAGTACCGTCGACGATCGTCGCGACGGCCCGGCGGGTTGCGGCCACCGGGCTGGTTCGGTCGAACGAGATCCCCAGCGCGATGGCCACCCGCTCCAGGATCATCTCATCGTTGGCGAAGGCCGGGCCGGACCGCTCGATCCATACCCGCCCGCCGTCACCGAAATCGTGTCCGGGCCATGCAAGGGGCGCGCCGGGCGCAGTTTTGGTACCGGAGGCGTCGACGCGGAGGGTGTTCCCGTCAGCCACGTATCCTGCCGGGCAGCCGCTGAGCACTGCGGCGCCTTTCGAGACGCCGGGCTTCTTCCGGATCTCCCTGACGGCCAACGAGGACATGATCGAACGCAGCCTGCCCGCATTCGAAGAGGCCACTATGAACAGCTAAGGGTCCCCCACTCAGGAAAAGTTCTTCAAGGCAGCCGTCAGCAGTTGCCCCGCAGCGCCCAAGCGGTGATGGACGCCGTCGGACGCCACCAGCTCTCCGTTGATGACCACAGCGGTCACGTCTGAGGCGGTGGCGCTCAACGGGAGTTGATGCGGCTTCGATCCCGCAGTCCGGGCCGAACCGGTGGCCACCGCCACCAAATCGCAGACAGCACCAACCCGCAATGCCTCCGGTGCCACCGGCGTGGCCATGGACCGGGCCGCCCCTTCGGTAGCCGCGTGGAGCAGCTCTTCCGGGGAGAACCGGCCGCGCTCCCCGGAGCCCAGGCGCTCCCCGTGTTCCAGCGCCCGCATCTCGATCCAGGGGTCTATCACGGCGTGCTGGTCTGTCCCCAGCGCGATGGAAGCACCGGCGTCGGCCAGTGCCCGGGCGCGGCCGATGCCGTCCGCGAGGTCCGCCTCGGTGGTGGGACACATGACCACGGTTGCCCGGGCGTTTCCGAGCAAAGCGACGTCCTCATCCGTCAAGTGTGTGCAGTGGACTGCCGACAGGCGCGGGCCCAGCAAGCCATGCCGCTCAAGGAATCCCGTGGGCGTCAGTCCGTGCGCTGCCAGGCACGCCGCGTTTTCCGCGGGCTGCTCGCTCAGGTGGATGTGAAGCGGCATATCGTGCGGGAGCTTTTCGGCCATCACGGCCAGGTCCGCCGCCGGCACTCCGCGGACGGAGTGAAGCGCTGCCCCCACACTGACCATGCCGGGCGGGAAGCTCCCGGCGATATCTGTGCGAAGGGAAGCCACCCGGTCCAGCCATGCCTGCACGTCACGGTCCCCGAACCTGGCCTGTTCAGGGCCCAGCGGCAAACCGATGCCGCCGGCCAGGTACAGAGTGTCCAGGAGGGTCAGCCGGATCCCGGCGGCGGTGGCCGCCCTGGCCAGGGCAAGCTCCATGGCGTGCGGTTCCGGGTACGGCTTGCCGCCGGGCTGGTGGTGAACATAGTGGAACTCGGCCACGCTGCTGTAGCCCGCCACCACCATCTCCGTGAAAACGGCTGTCGCGAGCTGCTCGTAGGCGTCCGGCGTCAGCTCCGCTGCGCTGCGGTACATATGCTCCCGCCAGACCCAGAAGTCGCCGCGGTTATCGTGCGTGCGGCCACGCAGGATCCGGTGGAAGGCGTGCGAGTGGGCGTTGGACGCGGCCGGGAAAACCGCGCCGGACAGGATGTGCGCCCCCGGGGAAGGGTCAACGGACGGGGAGATGAGTGTGATTCGGCCGTCCTGCGCCTCGATCTCCACCTTTTCGGCAACTGCGGGACCGGCGCCGCCGTCGACTATTGCCTGCTCGCACCAGTACCGCATCACAGCAGTCCTTCCAGGACGTCCGCGAGTGCGGCAGCACCGGCGTCGGCGTCCTCCTCTGTGACATGTTCCTCCGGGGAGTGCGAGATTCCGCTCGGGTTCCGGACGAACAGCATGGCGGACGGCACAAACCCGGCCAGTACACCGGCGTCATGACCCGCCCCGGTGGCCAGCGGCGGTGCATCCGGCAGCATCCCGCTGATCCTTCGGGTCAGGCCCGGATCAAAGTGGACCGTGCCGCTGTAGGACTCCTCAGTCAGGGTCACCGTGCACCCTTCTTCGGCCGCCAGCCGCTGGGCCCTGCCATGGATTGCTTCGATAAGCCGGGCCGTGACGGCGTCGTCCGGGTGACGGGCATCCAGCCACATGTCCACGCGGGACGCGATAACGTTCGTGCCGCCCGGCACGGGCATGAGACGGCCCACCGTGGCGCGTGCGTCGGACTGGCGGGCGGCGGCCTGCCGGATGGCCACGATGATTTGGGCGGCAGCCACCATCGGATCCGCACGGTCCGCCATCAGGGTGGTCCCGGCGTGGTTGCCCTGGCCGCTGATGCTCAGCTTCCAGCGGCCGTGGCCCAGGATGGAACTGCCGACGGCGATGGCCGGGCCGCGCGCTCCGAGGCCTTTGCCCTGCTCCACATGCAGTTCAACGAAGTCCCCGATCCGTGCCAGCGCCCGGGGATCCGGCCCGATGTGGCGCGGGTCCAGGCCATTGGCGCGGGCGACGTCGGCGAACGTATTGCCGTCGCCGTCGCGCAGGTTCCGCGCTTTATCGACGTCGATGGCTCCGGTGAGAAGGCGGGACCCGAGGCAGGCCACCCCAAAGCGGGACCCCTCCTCTTCGGGGAAGGCGGTAATGGCCAGGGAGCGGCGCGGCTGGACACCCCGGGCCTTGAGGAGATCGACGGCGGCCAGCGCGGACGCGACGCCCAGGGGACCGTCGAAAGCGCCGCCGCCGGGGACGGAGTCAAGGTGGCTGCCGGTCACCATGGCGCCATCCTGGGGCTTGCCCCACCACGCCCAGATGATGCCGTTGCGGTCGGTCTCGACATCCAGGCCACGCTGCCTGGCTTGCTCGATGAACCAGGACCTCAGGTCGAGTTCCGCCGTCGAGTAGACGGCCCGGGAGTAGCCTCCGCGGACCGCGTCGCGGCCCACGTCCTTGATGGAATCAAGGAGCTGATTGACGGTTTCCACATGAACCTCCGATTGGTACGAACTGCCACCAAGTAAAAGCTACCTTATCGCCGGGACGCTGGTAGACATGTTGAACCAAGATGCCTTGCCGGAGGTCCAGGAATTCAGCGGGATCGGGACGGCCGACCTCCCGGCCCTGGCCGGGACCGCACTCACGCTCCTGGGCGAGCGGCCAACGATGGGCGGCAGCCTCATCCCTGAAGCGCTCGACGGCTGGGCCACGGAGGACGCCCTGCCTTTCATCAGTTCCAGCGCGCTCACCATCGCCCAGGCGGTGTTGGGCCGTCAGAAACTAGCCGTCCTGCTGGAGAACCTCACCCTGGTCAGTGCTTTGTCCTTCACCGCGATGTCAGGCAATGCGGAGGCGTTCAGTCCCGAGGTGGCCCAGGCGTCCGATTCGCCTGGCGTGGGGGAAATGGCGATGACACTTCACCGGCTGGTGGCTGGGACGGGCGTGGCCGCCCGGATCCAGGATCCGTTCTGCCTGCGCACGTTGCCGCTGGTCCTCGGGGCGGTCTCGGAGGAACTGGCGTCGCTTGACGTGCTACTGACCCGGCTTGTGGTTGACGGTGGTCCTGTCCCTCGGCGCCGAGGAGGACGCCAGCCTCGCGGCCTCCCGGCTGGATTCCACCGTCCAGGCGCTGGCGACCATGACGGCCGTTGAATTGGTGTGCTCAGCGCGGGCACTGCGGATGCAGGCACGGAAACCGTCCGAGCTGAGCAATCCACTGCTCCGGAGATCCCTCGAAACCGCACTCACACTGCCGGCTGCCAGCCACGACCGCGACCTCCGCCCCGACGCCGATGTGACGCTGAAACTCGTCCTGCTGCCAGCCTTGGGAAGCCATGCCTAAAAGGCTGCCAGCCTCGGCGGCTACTGTGCCAAGCGATACCCGACACCGCGCACCGTTTCGATCCACAGCGGTGCGCGGGAGCTGTCGCCCAGGCGCTTGCGCAGGTTTCCCAGGTGGACCTCGACGGCGCGCTCCTCGCCGGCAGTGACGAACGAGCCGGTGCTGTAAGGCTCGTTCCGCAGCCTGCGGACCAGGTCGGCCTTTGTCTGCACTACCCGGCCGTTCTCCATGAGCACCAGGAGAAGGTCAAACTGGGTGCGGGTCAGATCCAGCGGTACGCCGTGGACGGCGGCGGAACGGGACCCTTCGTGCAGCGTCAGGCCCTTATGTTCAAAATCGCACAGCACGGCGGCCGCTGCGTGCGGGGGTGGAGGTACGACGGCGGCGGCAACAGCTGGTGCCGCCGCGTGCTGGCCCGCAAGGGGCCGGGACGCAGGCATCCTGTCTCCGGAAACGAATGCAAGGGACCGCGGACGCCTGAGCATCGCGGCGATCCTGGCACGCAGTTCCCGGGGTCGGAACGGCTTGGTGAGGTAGTCGTCCGCGCCGGCCTCGAAGCCCATCAGCGCATCCGCTTCTTCCACCCTGCCGGTGACGATGATGAGGTAGGCGTCGCTGAACGTCCGGATCCGGCGCGCGGCCTCGATGCCGTCAAAATCCGGCAGTCCAACATCCATGGTGACAATGACGGGGTTATGTTCCCGCACGGCGGCCACGCCTTCCAGCCCAGAGGACGTTTCGAACACGGCAAAACCGGACTGCAGGAGCACCTCCTTCAGCGATGTCCTGATGTCGTCGTCGTCTTCAACGACAACAGCAACGCCCCGCTCCACCATCAATGCCCCCAATAAGTCTCCACTGTTTGCCCACGCAAGCACATCATCCAAGCTGTTTCATGTTCTATTCGTGGACATAAACCACACGGATGGGTTTTTCAAGGGCTCGGAAGAAGAAGTTCTAAATGGTAAGCCTACACACCGTTTTCGGACCATATTTCAAATTGTTGGATTATTGCGCTTTTCTTGAGGTTTGCCGAATATTGCGTATGTCTTGAGGGTTCGGTCCGCTCAAATTAATCGCATGCAGGCTATTGCGTTCTGTTACTGCTGTGACTGATGATCATCGTGTGCTCAATGGGGGCGCAAAGTTGCTCACTGGGGAGCACAACGTAAGGGGCACTGCATGGCTTCTTTTCGATTACCTGTCTCACATTCCGCCCGCCATCTGAGGCCCTTGGCCATGTTGGCGGCCGCAGGCCTGGCTATGCTGGCCTGCATGCCATCCGCCCAAGCAATTGAGAGCACGCCGCCGGACCCCGGTCCGACCGGAAACTTCGCCTGGAAGGGCTTCAACTGGGAAAAACGCTTCTGGGGCGGGGCGCCGCAGTACAACAGGCTCTTTGACGCCGCCAACGTCAGCAACCCCGACGCAAGCGGCTACGTCACCCTGAAGCTGACAAACCCGACGGGTGAGGCGCCGGTGGGCGCGGAGTTCCAGTCCACCCGGCACGGGTTCGGCTATGGAACCTACAGCACCACAGTGGAGAAGAACCTCAGTATCCTGCAGAAGGAAGTGGTCTGGGGCTGCCTGTTTACCTACGATCCGCTCGCCGCGCCCGGCTACAACGAGATCGATCTCTGCGAGGCATCGGCCTGGGGCGGCGGAGCCTCGTATGGCGAATCGTGGCCCGTCAGCCAGGGCCATGGATACTGGTTTGACGCCACGAAACCTCCGGGCCAG
>JBKKDH010000062.1:0-3115 GCA_046708445.1 Arthrobacter sp. | reverse complement strand
AGCGCACCCAGGCCTACTGCGAGTCTGGCCGCGGTGTTCGCGATGCGGCGGTTGGTCTACACCCGCCGGGTGGCAGGGGTCGGGCCCTGGATCAGATCGCCGGTTTGTCGACGGTAACCGGCTCGCCCCACTTGGACAGGGCCATTGTGACGCTGTTACCAGGGCTGACCTCCAACCGGGCCTGCATCAGCTCGCGATTGCCGCCCTCAGAGATCCAGACGGTGCCAGGCACGGGGCCGGTCGCCCGGATCTGCGGGGAGACTTTGTTGACTGCGTCCGCGGTGACGTTGCCCGCGAGGCGTACAGAAGCCACGCCCTCGACGGTCTCGAGGCCGTCGATCTTGGCGTCGGAGAAGTTCGCGAGGACGTTGGCCAGCCCCGCGTCGGGGTCCAGGATCGTTGCCACGTCGTAGATGTTGGATGCAGGCCCGAAGTTAGTCAGTCTGCCTCCCGAGGTGATGGCGGCCCAGAGGTCGCCGTCGGAGACCACGAACTCAACCCCTTTGAGCTGCTGGCCAAGGTGCGTCATGTCTAGGGTGCCCTTGGCGGCAACCGCGGGAGTCCGTGTGAGATCACCCTCGATCCACTCGACCGGCAGCCCGTCGACCTTGCCCTCAACCGAGAGCTTGAGATGTGCGCTGGTCTGCCCTTTAGTGGTCTCACTCGACTCTTTCAACAGGGCAACGGGGTCGGGAGAGGCCTCCGGCGATGGGGAGGGGGATGGGGCGGTGCACCCTGCAACGAGGGCGACGACGGCGATGAAGGGCGCGAAGATCGTCACAAGGCGGGTCTGCAAGGATGCCTTATACATGGCCGCATTATACATGACTGGATCGGGCTGCTGAAGGTTTGTTTGACACTTTGCCTGTGAGGATTTGATTCTTGCGGGTGGAAGGATGTTGATCATGTCCAAAGCCTTTCCCGAAGAGTTCCGCCGCGATGTCGTCGCGGTTGCCCGCAAGGGCCAAGCGCCCGTCACGCATATGGCCAAGGACTTCGGTGTCTCACCCGCTGCCCTGCACCGCTGGACGCATCGCTGACGAGATCAACGCCGGCGCCCTCTCCGATGGCCAGCGAACGCAGGACCTGGCGGCTGTGCTCTCAAAACGGCATCCTGTCCGTGATCCACCGGCGGCGCCGGTCCGGGATCAAGGCCGGCCCTCCGGTCCACGATGACCTCATCGAACGGGACTTCAGCCCAACAGCGCCGAACTGAAAATGGCTCACGGACATCACCGAGCACCACACCGGGGACGGAAAGTTGTACCTCGGCGCGATCAAGGACCTGCATTCGAACCGGATCGTTGAATATTCCATCTACGGGCGGATGTCAAAGCATCCAGCAGCGCCTACCCGGCCAATTCCGTTCCCGAACTCGCCGAACGCTCCGGCCCCAGGGGCCGGCCCAGTGTGCCCCGCTACCGGCAGGACCCGTCCAGCCTGGCCGAACTCGCAGTGGACGCCGGGAGAGGACACCTGCGACAGGTCGCCTGGCGCCACGGCACCAAACACACCGGCACAACAGGACCGCGGCCATGAAATCCCGCTTCCTGGCCCTGCGCGTCAGGCCCGCCAGCCGACACATCGCTCCCGGCGAAGACGGATCGCTGCCCGAGGCCTGGCTGGTCGCCGAATGGCCACCCGACGCCAAGGAACCCACCGATTACTGGCTCTCCGACCTGCCCGCCGAAACACGCCGACCAGGACCTGGTCAGGCTGGCAAAAATCAGGTGGCGCATCGAACACGACTACCGCGAACTGAAAACCGGACTCCGCCTCTCCCACTTCGAGGGACGGTCCTTCCCGGGCTTCCACCACCACGTCACCCTGGTATGCGCGGCACACCTGTTCATCACCAGGAAACGCCTTGCCACCCCAAAAGGGGCAGGCAACAGGGAAGGACGGAACAGGGGATTTTGGTAGGTCACTCAGCCGCCCGTCGCACTCTGGAGACTCTTCAGGAGTGGCGGATCGGCTGAATTCGCGCCCCCGCAGTCCCACGGCTGGCACCCTCGGCGATGAGACTACTGCGTTGCGTCCCGCGCGGGTTGTTATTGCGGCAGAAATCGCTCGCCGTGAACTGTCGGGTAGAGGGCGAAAGACCTGCCCCTTGCTTGGAAGTCACGGAACCTGGTTCGCTGTATCCCGCCGGGCGAACGCCCATGAGGGCCTGTGGCAACGTAGCATCAAAGTAAGCGGCAGCCAGGGAGTGTGGGGAATGTGTTTGAGCGATTTACGGACCGTGCCCGTCGCGCCGTGGTGCTTGCCCAGGAAGAGGCACGCACGCTGAACCACAATTACATCGGTACCGAACACATCCTGTTGGGTCTGATCCATGAGGGTGAGGGCGTTGCAGCCAAAGCCCTTGAGTCCTTGGGCATTTCGCTTGACGGCGTCCGCGAGCAGGTGCAGGAGATTCTCGGCCCGGGCCAGTCGTCCCCGTCCGGCCACATCCCCTTCACACCGCGGGCCAAGAAGGTGCTGGAGCTCGCGCTGCGCGAGGCCCTGCAGCTGGGCCACAACTACATCGGCACGGAGCACATCCTGCTCGGTCTCATCCGTGAGGGTGAGGGTGTTGCCGCCCAGGTTTTGGTCAGGCTCGGTAGGGACCTGAAACGCGTCCGCGAGCAGGTGATCCAGCTGCTGTCCGGCTACCAGGGTGAAACCACCGGCGCCGGTCCCGGCCAGGACCAGGCTGAAGCGACTCCCGCCGGTTCCGTTGTCCTGGACCAGTTCGGCCGCAACCTGACCCAGGCTGCGCGCGAGAACAAACTGGACCCGGTCATCGGGCGCGAACAGGAAATGGAACGCGTGATGCAGGTCCTGTCCCGCCGTACCAAGAACAACCCGGTGCTGATCGGTGAACCCGGGGTCGGCAAGACCGCGGTCGTCGAAGGCCTGGCCCAGGCGATCGTCCGCGGCGATGTGCCGGAGACTCTCAAGGACAAGCAGATCTATACCCTGGACCTGGGCTCCGTGGTGGCCGGTTCCCGGTACCGCGGTGACTTCGAGGAGCGGCTGAAGAAGGTCCTGAAGGAGATCCGCACCCGTGGGGATATTCTTTTGTTCATTGATGAGATCCACACCCTGGTCGGTGCCGGTGCGGCCGAGGGTG
>JBKKDH010000061.1:0-3300 GCA_046708445.1 Arthrobacter sp. | reverse complement strand
ATTCCGGCAGCATCGAACGCGTGACGTCCCAGTCCATGGTGGACGGGCTGCTCATGATGGACATCGAGGCCCGCGATCCCCGCATCCCGGTGCTGGCCAAGCTGCAGAAACCGGCGGTGCTGATCGGGATGCCGGATGATCCGCGCGGGCTGAGCTGCGTGGACTTCGACTTCGCCGCCGCGTCCCGCACCGCCGTCCGGCGCCTCGCGGATCTGGGCCACGGCGGCATCGCGTTCATCGGTTCCCCGCCGGCATCCCTGCGCCGGCATGCCACTTACGCGGACCGGGCCCTGCAGGGGTTCCAGGATGCGTGCCGCGCCGCGGATATCGCCCACGTGGCCGAAGCCTGTGAAGCCAACTCCCAGGACCTGGCGAAGGCGCTGGACCGGGTGTTCTCCGGCCCGGAAAGCATCACCGCGCTGCTGGTCCACAACGAGGGACTGCTCCCCATGCTGCGGGAGAACCTGGCCGCCCGCGGCCTTTCCATCCCGGAGGACATCTCGGTCGCCGTGATCGCGCCGGCGGACGTGGCCATGGCCGCTGCCCACCCGTGGACCGCCGTCTCCATCCCCGCCATGGACATTGGCCGGGCCGCCGTGGAGATGGTGATGGACCGGCTCAGCCTGGACAAGCCGGCCGAGCTGCGGCTCATAGCGCCCACGCTGACGGACGGCGAGACCACGGCCCCAGTGCGTTCCGTCCCGGCCGGGACGGCCTCGGCCGGGTCCGGGTCCCATCCGGGACGGTAACAGGACGCCGGTCATCCCTTCACCGCCCCGATCATCACGCCCTTGGTAAAGTGCTTCTGCACAAACGGGTACACCAACAGGATGGGGATCATTGCCAGGACAATCACGGCCATCTGCAACGCAGGGGAAGCCGCAGCGCCGTCGCCGACGTCGATCTGGCCTGGCACCGAGACGCCCTGCAGCACGTAGGAGCGCAACACCACCTGGAGCGGGTTCATGGCGCTGTCG
Organism: Arthrobacter sp.; assembly: GCA_046708445.1. GTDB lineage: Bacteria > Actinomycetota > Actinomycetes > Actinomycetales > Micrococcaceae > Arthrobacter. The sequence goes on along the minus strand of JBKKDH010000061.1, from coordinate 2,323 downwards.
TTGATGTAGAGGACGGCATTGAAGAACGCGTTCCAGTAGCCCACGCCGTAGAACAGGGCAATGACGGCGGTGACGGCCTTGGACATGGGCAGCACAATCTGGGTCAGCGTGCGCCATTCGCTGGCCCCGTCGATCCGGGCGCTGTCCAGGATGCCCCGGTCGATCCCCATGAAGAACCCGCGCAGGATGATGATGTTGAACACCGAGATGCAGCTGGGCAGGATCAGTGCCCAGTAGGTGTTGATCAGGCCAAGGCTGGACACCAGCAGGTAGGCGGGGATGATGCCGGCGCTAAAGAACATCGTGACCAGCAGGGTGAAAAGGATGGGGGTGTGGGCGAACGATCCCGGCCGGGACAGGCCGTAGGCGCAGAGCACGGATACCACCATGCTCAGCAGCGTGCCGGTGGCGGTCACGCCCACGGACACCAGCACGGCGCGGGTGACCACCCCGCCGCTGAGGATCTGCTGGTAGGCGGCCAGGGTGATTTCGCCCGGAATGAGGACCAGCCCGCCGGCGCGGGTGATGGTGGCCTGCGAGGAGATGCTGGTCAGCACGATGGTGTACAGCGGCCCCAGGACAGCAAGGACGACGGCGGCGAGCACCACGGCTTTGACCGTTTTCGCCAGGCGTCCGGGCTCTTCGTCCCAGGCCGGCCGTTCCGGCCGGAGCCGGGGTTTGGTTGTGGTTGCGCTCATTTGGAATACACTCCGCTTTCGCCAAATATGTGGGCCACCTTGTTTGCTGCCAGGATCAGCGCCAGGCTGACCAGGCCCTTGATCAGTCCGGCCGCGGCAGCGTAGCTCCAGTCACCGTTCTGCACGCCCGTGTAATAGACGAACGTGTCCAGGACCTCGGAGGCGTCCGCGCCCACGGCGTCACGCTGCAGGATCATCTGCTCGAAGCCGACGGTCAGCGAGTCGCCCAGCCGCAGGATCAGCAGCAGAACAATGACGCTCCGCAGCCCGGGCAGGGTCACGTGCCACATGCGCTGCCAACGGTTGGCACCGTCCACGGCCGCCGCCTCATACTGGGCGGGATCGATCGCGCTGAGGGCCGCCAGGAACACGATGATGCCCCAGCCGGCGTCCTTCCAGATCGCCTGGGAGGTGATGAGGAACAGGAACGTGTCCGGGTTGGTCATCACGTCCATGGCCTGCCAGCCGTTGGCGCGCAGCGACTGGTTGAGCAGCCCCGCGCCGCCGAAGATCTGCTGGAAGACGGAGACCACCAGCACCCACGAAAAGAAGTGCGGCAGGTAGACCACGGCCTGGATTCCCGCCCGCAGCCGGGGGTTGACCAGCGAGTTAAGCAGCATGGCCAGGGCGATGGGAATGGGGAAGAAGAACACCAGCTGGAATGCGGTGATCACCAGCGTGTTCTTGACGGCGAGCCAGAACTCCGGATCGGCCATCACCCGGCTGAAGTTCTCCATGCCCACCCATGGGCTGTCCGGGATGCCGACGAAGGGCGAATAGTCCTGGAAGGCCACCACGTTGCCCAGCATGGGCAAGTAGGCGAAGACGCCCAGCAAAATCACGGCCGGGAGGGCCATGAACACCAGGGAACGGTCCCGGTTGAACCGTACCTTCAGGCTGGCGCGGGGGCGGAGGTTGCCGGCCCCCGTCCCGCTGCCCTGTCCGCCGCCCGGCGGGGTGCTGGGTGTCGACGTCGGACGCGTCGCCGGCGCCGCGCGCCGGGAGGAGGTCCCGGCGTCGGGCTGTGCCGGCGCCAGGGCGGAGGCCCTGCTCTCTGTACCGGTGCTCATGTTCGCCGCCACCCCTATGCCAGGAATCCGGCGTAGAAGTCGCGTAGCTCGTCGCCGCCCTTGCTCTTCCAGGTGGCGATGGCGCTGTCCAGGTCGGACATGCCCTTGCGGCCGCGGACGATGTCCTTCGCCAAGTCCTCGAATGGCTTGCCGAGGGAGCCGAACTTGGCCGGTTCCTGGATCTGCACGCCGAAGAAGATGTCTTCCTGGACGTTCGGTGCCTGGCGGGCTTCCCACTGGGACTGGGACTGGACCAGGCCGGGATACTGGACCATCGAATTCACTATCGGGGCGTTGACCAGGAACGCGTAGGTGCTGGTGACTTCCTGCGTTCCCTTCTCCGTGGCTTTGGGGATGCCCTGTGCGTCGCGGCTGAAGTGCATTCCTTCAACCCCGCTGTTGATCAGGACGTTCTCCTCCGTGCCGAACGGGGCAGCCATGAAGTTCGCCAAAGCGAGCATCTCCTCCACTTTTGCCGGGTCTGTCTTCTTGATAAAGCTGAAGATCGCCGCAGGCTGGGCCCGGAACAGTGTGGGCTTGCCGCCGTCGGGGGCA
>JBKKDH010000060.1:0-11018 GCA_046708445.1 Arthrobacter sp. | reverse complement strand
GGCCCGGCGTAGAGCAGGGTGCGACGGAACACGTTGATCTCGTCCTGGTACGCGAGGCGGGTCGGCTTCCGTCCCAATAAGGGCGAGAGCACGGAGGCGAAGGTGACCTCGGCCACCCCATCGATCCTCCGCTCCGCGGGGATGATGGTCTCTACGCCGGGGGTGGCCGGCCACAGCCCCGGATAGGTTTCGGCGAGGTGAATCTGGCGGTACTCGTTGAACCCCGGTGTCGGGGAGATGATCTTCGCGTGGGGACCCTTCCAGTAGTCCATCCCCCGCTGCCGGGGCTGGTCCGTGCGGATCCACAGCATGATCGATGATGCGAACGGCTTCTTCGTGTACGGAATCGTGGTGGACATTGGCTCGTCCCTTCGGTGAATTTCGGATGCCGGTCAGCGGGCCAGGAACTCTGCCGCGACCGGGGCGAACTTGTCGTGGAACTGGAAGATGCCTCCATGGCCGGAGCCGGGGTAGATGACCAGTTCGGAGCCGCTGATGCGGCGGTGCAGATCCCCGGACAGGATCGAGGGCACCATCCGGTCGTTGTCACCGTTGGCGATGAGGGTGGGCTGGGTGATCGTCGACAGGTCCGCCGGCGTCCCGCGCCCCCACTTCTTGATGGCCTTCAGCTGGGTCTGGAATGCCTTGACCTTGATCGGGGCATCGCGGTCGGCGGTGCGCTCCTCGAGTCGCTTCACGAATGCTTTCGCGGCGTGCTTGCCCGCAGTGTCGCGGTTGAAGAACAGGAACTCCTTGGGGTCGGACCGGGTGAGGGTGGCGCGGATGATGTCGTAGTAGGTGGTCCCGACCACCTTGTCCATGTCTTTGCCGCCTTTGGGGCCGGTGCCGGTGAGGACAAGCTTGCGGACGAGGCCCGGGTGCTTGAGGACCAGGGCCTGGGCAACCATGCCGCCGAGGGAGAAGGAGAAGATATCGATCTTGTCGAATCCGAGCGCCTTGATGAACGTGTAGGCGTTATCCGCCATCGCCTCGATGCTGTCGGGCACCTGGCCAGTGGATGCGCCGACGCCCTGGTTGTCGAAAGTAATGACATGGTGGTTCTTCGCGATGGGGTCGATGATGCGTGGATCCCAGTTATCCAGGGTCGCGGCGAGGTGGACGAAGAAGATGACGGGGATCCCGCCCTTGGGCCCGAGCTCGCGGTAGGCGTAGCTGACGCCCCCGGCGCTGACGGTGCGGGCTGGGGCTTTAGCGTAGGACGTGTTGACGGGTTGGCTTGAGGTGTCGCTGGTGTTCATGATGGTTCTCCTGTGAAGTGGGTTGTTGCTCGTTGGTGAAGCAGGGGATGGTTCCAGTGCCCATTCTGCTCAGGGGTTGCTGATGACGGCCTTGCCGCGGATGCCGCCCTTTTCCAGGCTTTGGAGTGCCTCGACGGTCTGGCCGAAAGGGAACACCCGTCCGACGATGGGGCGCAGCGCTCCGGTGTCGATGAGGGCGCTGATCCGGCGCAGCTGGTCGCCGCTGGCGCGCATAAAAAGGAACTCGTAGCTGACGCCGAGCTTCCTGGCCCGGCGGCGGATACCTGCGCTCAGGCCGGTGACGGCCAGGCGCACTACTGGATTCAGGCCGGCTTCGCGGGCAAATGCCGGGTCCGGAGGCCCGGCTATCCCGATGGCCTTGCCGCCGGGCCTGAGGACGCGCAGTGACTTCTCAAGGTTCTCGCCGCCAAGGCTGTCCAGAACCAGGTCGTAACCGCCCAGGAGCTGTTCGAAGTCCTGGCTGCGGTAGTCGATGACGGTGTCGGCGCCAAGCTCCCGCACGAAGTCCAGATTGGAGGCACTTGCCGTGGTCGCGACGGTCGCACCGAGGTGCTTGGCGAGCTGGATGGCGATCGACCCGACTCCCCCGGCACCGGCATGGATGAGGACCTTCTGTCCCGGCTGCAGATTGCCGCGCTCAACGAGCGCCTGCCATGCCGTCAAGGCGACCAGCGGCAGTGAGCCCGCCTCCTCCATGCTGATCGATGCCGGCTTGGGAGCCAGATCGGCCTCGGCGACGGCGATCCGTTCGGCGAACGTTCCAATCCGGTCCTGGTTGGGACGCCCATAGACCTCATCGCCAGGGTTGAACGCACTCACTTTCGCTCCGACACGGATGACCGTTCCGGCGACGTCGTTGCCGGGGATCAAGGGAAGTTCGTACGGCAGGATCTGCTTGAACTCTCCCGCCCGGATCTTCTCATCGAGCACGTTGAGACCGGCGGCCTGCACCTGCACGAGCACATCGCGCTCCCCCACCGTGGGCTCGGGTACATCCGATGCCTGCAGTGGGCCATTGTACTCCGTGACGACGAACGCTTTCATGGTTTTGACTCCCTCTTGATGATGTTGCTCAATTACTGACTTAACTCAATTATGAGTAGAGTCAGAAATTTTGTCAAGGAAAGCGTGACGTGATCTGTTCGGCGATAGAGTCAGCCGGTCCGGGTGACGCGGTAGAGAACCACCTGGTCGGGGTGGATCCTCGGGGATACGACACCCACCTTTGTCAGGGCGGCTCCGAGGAAGTTGGCTCCAGGAAAGACCAGGTCATCCTGGGTGGCTTGCCGCAGCGAGGCGGGTTCAATCGCCTTACCGGCGGCTGTCGGCTGGCCCCACCAAATGGGCGGCAGCAGCCCGGACGGCGTGGTCCCGGGGAATGCAGGCTCCACCAAATAAGTTGCTTCCGGGTCGAGTCCGCGAAGCTTCAGGCGCCCGGCAGGATCCGGGTACAGACTGTCAAGTGCCGCGGCCGCGAAGATCGCGCGCGAGCGGTCGCGGCTGACGACACCGTGAACCAGAACGTTCGAATCGGGGCCATCCATGCGGACGACGTCGCCGCCGAGCAGGAGGCCCCGTTCCTGCTTGTAGAAGTCGATCCACCGCCGAAGGGCTGATGTCTCCTCCGGTGAGGCCCTGGCCAGGTCCCATTCGACGCCCAGATGTCCGAAGATGGCGGTGCCTGCCCGGAATGCCAGGTCGTGCTGGCGGCCGGTGGTGTGGGAGCGTCCTGATGCGATGTGGGAGCCCATGTACTCCGGCGGCAGCAGTTGCGTGGTCCAGCGCAGCATCGCCTGCCGGTCGTGGGGGTCGATGTTATCGGACACCCAGACCCTGTCCGTGTGTTCCAGGACGCCCAGGTCCACCCGGGCACCGCCTGATGAGCACGATTCGATCTCCAGCCCCGGGTGCTGTGACCGGATTTCCTCAAGCAGGGCGTAGAACGCCAGGGTCTGCGCATGAACGCCGGGGCGTCCGCCGTCGAGCTGGTTGCCGGCCTCGATGAGGTCGCGGTTGTGGTCCCACTTGATGTAGTCGATCCGGTACTCCGCCAGAAGGGCCAGGATCTGCTTTTTGACGTGCTCGTAGGCTTCGGGGATCCCGAGATTGAGGACCTGCTGGTTGCGCGACTCCACCGGCAAGTCGGCGCGGGCGGCCATGATCCATTCCGGGTGTGCGCGGGCGACGTCGCTGTCGGGGTTGACCATCTCGGGTTCGAACCACAGGCCGAACTGCATTCCGAGCTCGTGGACGCGGTCAACGAGGGGGTGGAGCCCGGCGGGCCAGACGTCCGGGGAAACCACCCAGTCGCCCAGCCCGGAAGTGTCGTCGCGCCGTGAACCGAACCACCCGTCGTCGAGCACGTACCGTTCAATGCCGACGGCGGCAGCCCGCTCGGCCAGGTCGATAAGCTTGGTCTCTTCGTGCCCGAAATAGACGGCCTCCCAGACGTTGAGCGTTACGGGCCGCTCGGCGGAAACCCGTGGGGTGCGAGTGCGCACATGAGCATGGAAGCGGCGTGCGACGTCATCGAGTCCGGCCCCGTGGGATGCGTAGATCCAGGGGCTTTCGTAGCTGTCATTCTTGCCAAGCAGGACTTCGCCCGGCAGGAGCAGCTCGCCGCCTCCCAGCAGCTGCTCCCCGCTGAACACCCGCTCGGCGTAGTGCTGGTGGTTTCCGCTCCAGGCTGTGTGGACGGCCCAGACATTGCCGTGGCCGAATCCGAATCCGGGAGTTCCTGCATGCAGGATGTAGGCACTGTCGGCCCCGGTGCGGCCTTTGCGGTTCTCCCGAAGGTGTGTGCCGGTCCGCAGGGTGCCCCGCTGCGGGACCCGCTCGTAGTTGTGGTTGCCTGCGAAGTCCAGTAGCTCCGTGGCCTCCGCGGGAATAGGGAAGGACAAGGCGAGATCTTCCAGAGCGTATTTCTCTTCGGACAGGTTCGTCAGTCGTGCACGACTGCGCAACAGGCCGCCCGGCAGCAGCTCAAGGGTCAGGTCAAGGCGCAGCCGTTCGGCGTCGTCGAAGGCGCTTATCTTGAGGAGGCCGGCGCCGGAGGAGGTGAATCCCCTGATGGCGGTGCCGTCGAGCGTCAGGGAGCGGGTGCGGAACTTCGGCGACCATCCGGTGCCGGCGAAGGATCCCCGGAGCCCGGGCCGCCCTGTCCAGCCACTGTGTTGCCCGGGCAGCAGGCCGGGCCGGGGAGGCAGCTCCACAGTGTTGGAACCTGTCACCGGGACGCTCGCCGCAATCAGGGTTTCCGCCTGGTCTTCGGTCAAAACCGGCAGCTCGGGCCCCCAGTGGACGATGGCGGGCAGCTGGCCTTCCGCGGCGTCTATCAGCACGGTGACGCCGGCGGCGGTCAGTTGCAGGATCGCGTCCTGGCTATCGGTGGGCATTGAACTCCTCATGCATTGGTACGGTCACGCCCGTAGTGGGCTAGCGTGCTTTGGCGGTGCTCGTTGGCGGTCCCACCAGGGTCAGGCCGCCGCGCTCCGGGTCCCAGCGGACCGGAATTGGATCCGACACCACGCCCTCGAAGAAACCATCACTGTTGGCGTCATGGCAGGCCATCATCACCCATTGGCCGGCCCGGTTTCGGATCAGTCGCCCGCTGTAGAGCTGCGCGGTCGTGACATTAGTCGCTGATTCGACGTTGTAGGGTCCGCTGGTTTGGTCCGTTTCCAGGCTCCAGATCCCGCCGCCGCCGAATCCCTTTGGACGCGTGGCAGCGAGCGTGTCCACTCCACAGGAGAACAGCAGGACGGTTCGGTCCTCCATGACAGCGGTTTGGAGGACCTCAAGGTGTCCGAAGCCCGCATCGGGCTGGCTCAAGGGTGGCCTCACCTCCCAGGTCTCCAGGTCAGGCGATACAGCGTGGCCGATGACTCCGCGGTTGTCGACGTCGCCCTCGTTTGCCCGCGCGGTGATCAGCATGTGCCACCCGTCACCGGCTGGATCGGCAAAGACCCACGGGTCCCGCCACGCTTCTTCCGGCCAGGTCGAATCGCCGTATTTTTCGTACCAGAGTCCGTCGGCTTCGATGACAGTCTCGGGGTGCTTGGTCCAGGTGTGGAGGTCCGGGGACGTGGCGACGCCGATGGCCTCGATGTTGTGCGTTTCGTAGAACCGGGCACCGGTGTAGAACATCCGCCAGATTCCGTCCGGGCCTTTGAGCACGCTTCCGGTCCAGGTGGAGGTTGCATCGAAGGCCGTGGGGTCATCGGGCTGGAGGACCAGACCGTGCGGGACCCAGTTGCTCAGATCCTGCGAGGTGGCGTGCCCGATCCTGGCGTTGCGGTGCCTGAGTTCCGGATCGCCGAGGCTCTTGGGAGCATGGAGGTAGTACATGTGGAAGGTGAAGCCGTCGTCGGCAAGCCAGAAGTCCCACACCCACGAGTCCTTGAGACTGAAAACCAATTCACTGCACCTTTTCTGTTGGTGGGCGTGTCCGCCCGGACCGCTGTTGGAGTTGTCAGCCCTTGACTGCGGAGCTGCTGATGCTGGCGACGAACCAGCGCTGGAAGATCAGGAAGACTGCCAGGACCGGGACGATGAACATGGTTCCGAAGGCCAACACCTGACCCCATTCTGGTGGCTGCTGGTTTTGGAAGATGCTGATTGCCAGCGGGAGGGGCCGGACCGTGGCGTCCGAGACCATGAGGACCGGCCACAAATATGATCCCCATTGGGCAAGGAACGTCAGGATGGCCACGGTGGCAAACGCCGGCTTGGTGATCGGCACCACCACCTGGAAGAACGTCCGGAAAGGCCCGGCACCGTCAAGCCGCGCTGCCTCTTCGATCTCGCCGGGGACGTCGAGGAAGAAGGTGTAGAACAGGAAGATCGAGAACGCGTTGGCAATGAACGGAATCGCCTGGATAAGAATGGTGTCCCGCTGGCCGGAGAACATGAAGTACAGGGGCAGGGCGACTGCTTCGAACGGAATAATCGTCAGGACAATCACCAGCAGGAAGATGATCTTTTTACCCCGCCATTGCATCCTCGCAAAGGAATAGGCAGCCATCGAGTTCACGATGAGGCTGCCTGCAACGACAGCTGTGGTCACGATGATTGAGACGGCCGCGAACTGTCCAAAGTAGCCCGTTGCGCTGGAACTGAGGTGCTCGAAGACGCCGGCGTAGTTGTCGAAGGACAGGTTGCTGGGGACGAAGCCGCTGAGCCCGCTGAGGACCTCGGCTGACGGGCGGAAGCTTCCAACGATGAGGTAATAGACCGGCAGGAAGAAGAACAGCGAGACAGCGGTCAGGATCAGGTAGTGGAGCGCGGTCTGCCAGCGCCGGGTGCGTTTTATGCTTCCGCCCAGCCGTCCTGGCTTCATGGTCTTGGCCATCGTCATCAGACGCCTCCTCGTTGGCGCGCCGCGGCGCGTTGGATGATTGCGATCACCGTGATGATCAGCATAAAGATGACGGTCATGGCCGCGGCCTGACCGACGTTGTTGTTGTCGAAGCCGGTGTTGATGATCTGGGTCATCACTGTCTCGGTCGAACCCCGGTCAACGCTCCCTGACCGGCTCAGCAGATAGACCTGGTCGAAAAGCCGGAACGAGAAGATCGTGGTGATGAGGGCAACGAAGATCAGGGTGTTCCTGATGCCAGGGACGGTGACATTGAGGAATTGAGCCCATTTGCTCGCCCGGTCCAGCGACGCCGCCTCATAGAGTTCGGTGGGTACGCTTTGCAGTGCCGCCAGCACGATGATCATCTGGAAGCTCACGCTCTGCCAGATCGACATCACGATGATGGACCCCATTGCTGTGGCGGGATCTCCGAGCCAGTCGTGGCTCGACAAGGCTCCACCGCTGAACAGCCCCAGGATGGCGTTCAGGAGACCCTCGTCTCCGCGGGAGTAGATGAGCCGCCAGATCACGGCTGTCAGTGCCAGCGGAAAGACCAACGGCATAAAGATGAAGGTCCGGAAGATCACCATGCCGCGCAGTTTGCGGTTGACGAGTACAGCCAGGGCCAGCGCCAGGACGGTCTGCACAGGTACGACGATCAGGGCGAAGGTGAAGTTGTTCAGCAGTGCCTGGCCGAAGGCTGCCGACATGTCCGGATCGGTGAACAGGCGGGCGTATTGTTCGAACCCGACGAACCGCGCCGGGCGCGGGCTGTTGAGCTGCACCCGGTAGAAGGACAGCACGAGGGCGAGTACAAACGGCGCGACCAGGAAGATGGCGAGTCCGAGCAGTGCAGGGCTGGCGAAAAGCGGGCCTGCAACCCGGTGGCCGGAAAGACTGGCTGCCGTCCGTCGCCGTTTTGGCGGCACGGGAGTCGTTTGAATTTCTTGCGTTTGGGTGGTCATGATGAGGGCTTTCGCTGGGGTCAAGTCCGGAGGGCCTGTCCGTCCGCCGGCTGGTGCCGGCGGACGGACTGGCTGCTGGAGCTTTAGTTCTTGTAGCCGTCGTTGTCGGCGAAGTTCTGGTCGATGGCCCGGGCGGCGGCGCCCAGGGCCTCTTTGGCGTCCTTGCCCGCATAGATCGCTGCCTCGGCTTTGCCCACCTGATCGGTGACGATGGGGTAGCCGGCAGTCACCGGCCGGGTAACGCTGACGCAGGTTTCGTTGATCTGGTCCTCGGCGCCGCACGCCTTGCTCAGCTGGTCGCCCAGGAGCTGCAGCTGCTTGCCCGGGCCGTAAAGGTCCGAAGCGGCCAGTGCGGTCTTCGTGGCGGGAGGCGCGCCGTTGGCGGCGGTGTAGGTGCGGACGCTTTCGTCCGACATCAGAAAGTCCAGGAACTTCCCGGACGCGGCACCGTTCTTCGTAGTGGCGCCCATGCCCCAGGCGAAGGTTCCGGAGGCGGTCTTGGTGCCCTTGCCGAAGTCCGGAAGGGGGATGGAGACCAGATCGCTGCCGAGGGCCTTGTATGTCGGGTAGGTCCAATGCCCCACCCAGCTCAGCGCGACGCGTCCGCTCGGGAAAGCCAGCCCGTCAGCGTTCGGATCGGTGTACTTCTTCCAGCTGGCGAACGTCGTCAGGGACTTCACATTCGCGGCCGAGTCCAGCGCTCCCGATGCTTTGTTGTCCTTGAGCATGGTGCCGCCGCCGGACCAGATGACCGGTCCCGCCGAACAGCACGTGCCCCATTCGCCGGCGAAGCCGTACTGTTCCGAAAGATCCAGCGGCTTGCCGCCCGGGACGACGGCGGCGAGCTTGTCCAGGACGCCCGTGAACTCATCAGCGGTCCACGCCTGCTCCGGGGTCGTGGGGTAGGCAACGCCCGCAGAGTCCAGGAGCTTCTTGTTGCCCCACAGTGCGAGGCCGGCATTCATCATGCCCACGCCATAGACGGCATCATCGACGGTGTTTTGCGACGTGATGGAGTCTGTCTGGTTGGACAGTGTTGCGTCTGAGACGGAGCCCTTCAGTGGGGCCATTTTCCCGTTGTAAACGAAGCTGGCCAGGGTGGGCCCGTCGAAGTCCAGAACATCGGGCAAATCCGCCGGAGCCGCAGAATTCACGGCTTTGGTGTATTGGTCCGAAGGGAAGAGCTTGAGATAGATGTTGATCTTGTCCTGCGAGGCCTCGAAGTTCGAGATGATCTTTTTCAGGGCGTCGTTTTCGGCCGCCTGGCCGTCCACGGCCCAAACGCTGATGGTGCCTTCGCCGGAGCCCGGCTCAACGGCGGAATCGGTACCGCCTGTTCCCGGTCCGCCGCAGCCGGTCAGTTCCAAGGCTGCTATGGAGACGGCGGCGGCCGCGGTGAGGATCCGCGCCCCGCTGCGGGACTTTGGAGTGGTCATCATCTTTGATTCCTTTAGGAAATGTGGAACTTATGGGAAGCGTTTTGATGCCTGGATATCGTCAGGCGGGAACGTGAGGAGGGTCACTGCTCATCGGCTCAAAATCGAGTCTACGCGGGTAGACTCATTGATGCAAGAGGTTCCTTTGGGCTGAAATTGGTGGGAATATTCGCGTAAAGACTCCAGTCCACCCGGGTAGACTGTAAATAACAAGGGAGTGGAGGATGGTCTTCATGGCAAGTCCGCAGGTACAAGCCGGATCCGGGAAAGTTACGCGAACCGACGTTGCCCGCTACGCCGGGGTGAGCACAGCCGTTGTCAGCTATGTCATCAACGGTGGCCCCAAGCCGGTCGCAGCAGCCACTGCAGCAAGGGTGCGCGAAGCCATCAAAGTGCTCCAGTACCAGCCGAATGCAACGGCCCGGGCCCTGACCATGGGTTCCGCGCGGCTGCTGGGAATGATTGTCCCTGACAGCACGAACCCCTACTTCGCGGAGCTCACGGACGCCATCGCGCAGGCGGCCGCCGCACGAGGCTACGCACTCCTGGCAGCAAACTCGCGCACGGACGCCGACACCGAGCGACACAACACCCTCAATCTCGTGTCACGGCAGGTCGATGCGATCATCCTCGCCACTGTGCTCAGCCCGAGCGAAGTCGCGGCCATGCCGGTCCATGGAATTCCCAGGGTGCTCATAGACCAGTCCAGCGCTGTACACGGGATACCCACTGTCAGTACCGACTTCGAACAGGGCGCCGCCATAGGCGTGCAGCACCTGATCGGCCACGGCCACCAAGACATTGCCATTCTGGTCGGAAAAGACATTGACCCGGCACGCGTCGACCCGCGTCATAACGGCTGGAGGAAGGCACTCCGGGAGGCAGGCCTGCCCGAGGGCACCGCGGAATTCACCAACTTCACCAGGCAAGGTGGCTACGAAGCCACGCGCCGACTGCTTGCATTGCCGAATCCGCCCACGGCCATCTTCGCGAGCTCCGACCTGCTGGCAATTGGCGCTCTGCGCGCCATCCACGAGGCCGACCTCTCCATACCCGAGGACATCGCCGTCGTTTCCTTCGACGGAACCTCTGAATCCGAGTTCAGCTGGCCCCAGCTCACTACCGTCCGGCAGCCCATCAACCAGATTGCCGAAGCTGCCGTCGATGCAGCACTCTCTTCCAACGGTTCAGGCGGCAAGGCCCAGCTCCTCCCCACAGAGCTCATCATTCGCCGGTCCTGCGGCTGCTGACCTCGCGGTCTTTACCCCACAAAGCGCGCCCCATCGGCGTGGTGGCCGGCGCGGCAGAGGATGGCAGGAGCTGACGGTTAGTCTTTGCCTAGGTTTTCCCTCAGCAGGGCGCGGTGTTCGACGGCGGCCTGCCGATGGAGTGCGCGGCCGGCTTCGGTGAGTTCCAGGAACAGTGAGCGCCGGTCATCTTCGCAGGACTTGCGGGAAATGAGTCCGGCTTTGTCGAGCCGGTCCACCACTTTGGACATAGCGCTCTGGGTCATCGGCGTGCGCTCACCGAGTTGCTTCATACGGCATGCCGCGTCGGTGCTTTCGGCCACGAGGTCCAGGATTTCAAACTCCGTAAGGCCGATGCTGAACTTCGATTCCAGCGCACGCTCCAGTGCCCCCGCCGTGTTGAAGTAAGTGGTTTGGATGCTGCGCCATTGCTCAACCAACTGGCGGTCCTGCGGTGTTGCCATGCAGCGATTCTAGTTCATGACCAATTAAAAGTCCACGTCATAATATTCCTTGTCATTCAATGACGCGTCATATAAGTTGTTGTCATGACTTCAACTACCACCCTTGAAAGATCAGCCGGAGACCGGCCTACAGCTGTGCGTTGGACCCGTGCACAATGGATGCTCCTCCTGGTCCTGTGCACCGTTCTGGCACTCGACGCACTGGACGTATCAATGGTCGGTGTGGCCCTGCCCTCGATCGGCACCGAACTTCATCTCGGAACCGAA
>JBKKDH010000059.1:0-4753 GCA_046708445.1 Arthrobacter sp. | reverse complement strand
GGCAGCAGCCGTCCCCAACCGCAAGGACGAAGCCGCCAACACCAACGCGTTCGAAAAAGTCCGTGCGGACAAAACCCGCGAGGCCAACGACGGCTTCGACGGCTCCTGGGTGGCGCACCCGGACCTCCTGCCGGTGTGCCGCGAGGTGTTCGACACCATCCTCGGCGAGCGTCCAAACCAGCTCGAGAAGCTCCGCGAGGACGTCACCCCCGATGACCGCGCCCTGATCAACGTGGCCGCCACCGAAGGTACCATCACAGAACAGGGCATCCGGAACAACATCGAAGTCGGGATCCGCTACATCGAATCCTGGCTGCGCGGGAACGGCGCCGTCGCCATCCACAACCTCATGGAAGACGCCGCCACCGCAGAGATCTCCCGCTCCCAGCTGTGGCAGTGGATGTACGCCCGGGCCATCACCGACCACGGCGAAATCATCACCCACCACTGGATCGAGGAACTTCTCGACGAAGAATTCGCACGCCTGGAACGCTTCGACGGCGACCGCTTCGACGACGCACGCGACATCTTCGAAGAAGTCACCCTCACCCAGGAATTCCCGTCCTTCCTGACCCTCCCCGCCTATGCCCGCTACCTGACGGAGGCCCGTGAAAAGGCCACCGCAGAGGAGCTCGCCGCGGCGTAACCGATTTCCGTCCGCCGGGCAGGCACACCCTTCGCAACAGGAACCCCGAAATCCGGGGGCCCGCCCGGCGACGGAACACCCCTCAAGAAGGCGCGCTGGCCCAGCCCACCCCATGAGATCCACGGACGCTCTCTCACTCGATGCAATGAAAGCAGGGACGCTCTCGCACTTTCTTTAAGAAAGTGAGAGAGCGTCGGCGTTTAAGCTGCGTTAAGTGAGAGAGCGTCCCAGGAAGAAGCCCAGGTCCACCTGCATGATGTCCACACCCGCGGCAACCGCCACAAACGGACCACGCAGGTTAGGCGCGAGCAATCCGATGCACGCGAGCAGGATCCAGGGGTTCGGGACCTTGGCCAGGAGCCGGCCGTTCACGGGGCAGCCACAGGCATTAAAAAAAATGATTTCATCACTTTTATTGCTATTACGCCGCAACCCCTGAGGGTTTCTGGCCAGATAATGCGCCTTAGAATGACGGAACTGGGCATTATCTGGACAAAAACTCGCCGAGCCCCTCGTGACGAAGGAAACAGACATGCAGCACCGGCTTGCCATCCTCGACGACTACCAGGGTGTGGCCCACGGCTTCGCCGACTGGGCCGCACTCGAGCAGGACGGGGTTTCCGTCACCGTCTTCCGGGAACCGTTCACCGGCGAAGATGCCCTGGTGGCGGCCCTCGCCGACGTCGGGATTGTCATTGCCATGCGCGAGCGGACACCCTTTCCCCGTTCGGTGCTGGAAAAGCTGCCCGCGCTGAAGCTGCTTGTCACCACGGGCATGGCGAACGCCTCCATCGACGTCGCCGCCGCCGCTGAGCTGGGCATCACCGTGAGCGGGACTGCCGGGTCCCCCACAGCAGCGCCTGAGATGACGTGGGCACTGCTGCTGGCGGCCGCCCGGAACATTCCTGCGGAAGAAAACTCGCTGCGCGCCGGAACGTGGCAGACCACGGTGGGGTTCGAGCTGGCCGGCAAGACCCTGGGCATTGTGGGGCTGGGCAAGATCGGCCGCAGGATCGCCACGTACGGCCAGGCCTTTGGGATGGAGGTGCTCGCCTGGAGCCAAAACCTCACCGCTGAAACCGCCGCCGAGGCCGGTGTCCAGCGTGTCAGCAAGGAGGACCTCTTTCGGAATTCCGACGTCGCCACGCTTCACCTGCGGCTGTCTCCCCGTTCCGAGGGAATAGTGGGTGAACCCGAACTGCGGCTCCTTGGCCCTGAAGGCGTCCTGGTTAACACCGCCCGTGGACCACTGGTGGACCAGGACGCGCTCGTCCGTGCGCTGGCCGAGGGATGGATCCGCGGTGCGGCCCTGGATGTCTTCGACCACGAACCCCTCCCCGCAGGCCATCCGCTCCTCACCGCCCCCAACACCGTGCTGTCCCCGCACCTGGGCTACGTGACAACGGAAAGCTATCGGCAGTTCTACGGCGGCGCGTTTGAGGACGTCAGGGCGTGGCTTGCCGGCTCACCCGCGCGGGTGATCACCCCGTAGGACAGGCTAGCCGGCTGCCTGGAGTGTGGCCTCGATCGATGCAGGGGACAGCACAAACTGCGCGACAAGCTGGCTGGCGCCGAGGATGGCGGCCTGGTCTCCGGCCATGGTCAGCGCTATCCGCAGGTGTGAGGTCGCCAGCGGCAGGGACCGCCGGTACACCACTTCGCGGACGCCCGCCATCAGGTGTTCGCCCGCCTGGCCCAGGCTTCCGCCGATGACGATGACCGACGGGTTGAGCAGGTTCACCACGGTGGCCAGCACGTCGCCCACGTCCCGCCCGGCCTGGCGCAGCGCCTGGACGGCCTGCACATTTCCGCCGGCCACCAGCCGCAGCACGTCGCTGCCCTTCGATGCCGGCACGCCCTGACGCGTCAGTTCCGCGGCGAGGGCAGGTCCGGAGGCGAGCGCTTCCAGGCAGCCATGGTTCCCGCAGCGGCAGAGCACGTCGTCGCCGCGCGGAACACGGACATGGCCCAGGTCGCCCGCCGTCCCGTTCGCGCCACGCTGCAGCTCGCCGTTGCTGATGATCCCCGAGCCGATGCCGGTGGCTACCTTGATGAACAGGAAATTTTCGTGGTCGGGCCAGTGCGCCGCCCGCTCGCCCAGCGCCATGATGTTGACGTCGTTGTCCACCAGTACCGGCACGGGCAGCGACCGCTGCACGTAAGGGACGACGTCGAACCCGTCCCAGCCGGGCATGATAGGCGGCTTGACCGGCCTTCCGGTGGCGTGTTCCACCGGACCCGGCAGTCCGATGCCCACGCCGGCAAGATCGCGCACGTCCCGACCGGCCTGCTGCAGCAGTGCCAGGCCTTCCTGCACTACCCTGCCCAGCACGGGCTCGGGGCCTTCGGCCACGTCCTGCACCAGCCGCTGCTCCGCCAGCACCCGTCCGCTGAGGTCCGTGACGGCAACAATCACGTGGGTGGCCCCGACGTCGACGGCCAGGACGGCGCGGGCCGCCGGGTTGAAGGCAAAACGCGACGGCGGCCTGCCGCCGCTGGAGGTCGCCTCCCCCGCTGCCCCCACCAGGCCGGACGCGATCAGGGCGTCAATGCGGGCGGCGACGGTGGAACGCGCAAGGCCGGTTGTCAGGGCCAGCTCGGCCCGGGTCCGCGCCTTGCCGTCCCGCAGGAGCTGGAAGAGGTCACCGGCGCGCGCCAAATTGCCGCTGTAGTCCGGGCTGGCAGGCGCAGTTCCGGGGATGGGGCTCATGGTTCATGAATAACACACCACTCTTCTGCGTGTCACGCCAAGGAAAGATTGGCGACCAGCATCCAACTTTTGCTTGACGCTCGTCAAAAGTAGTTCTAGCTTTAGTGGAAACCGTCTTCACCTCAGGAGAACCCATGAACTACTCGATCCAGCTCTACACCCTGCGCAACGCGATGCAGGAGGACCTGCCTGGCACCATCCGCAAGGTCGCGGAGATCGGCTTCACTCAGGTGGAGCCTTACAACTTCGTGGCCACGGCCAAGGAGCTCGGCGCCGCGTTGAAAGATAACGGCCTGACCGCACCGTCCGGGCACGCACCGCTTCTCAGCCAGGACCAGGATGAGATTTTCGCCGCCGCCAAGGAACTGGGGATCACCACGGTGATTGATCCGTTCATCGCTGCTGACCGCTGGCAGTCCGCGGAGGGCATCCAGGCCACCGCGGCCGGGCTCAACGCCGCCGCCAAAAAGGCCGCCGAATATGGCATCCGGGTGGGTTACCACAACCACCAGTGGGAGCTGGAGTCCACCATTGAGGGCCGGACGGCGCTGGAGTACTTCGCGGACCTGCTGGACCCCGAGCTGGTCCTTGAGGTGGACACCTACTGGGTCGCGGTGGGCGGCCAGGACCCCGTGGACATCCTCACGAAACTCGGGGAACGGGTGAAGCTCATCCACATCAAGGACGGCCCGCTGAACACGGACACCAAAGCCCAACTGCCGGCAGGCAAGGGCAAGGTGGCTGTCCTGGACGTCGTCGCGGCCGCCAAGTCACTCGAAATCGGAGTGGTGGAATTCGACGACTACGCCGGGGACATCTTCGAAGGCATCGCAGAGAGCCTCGCCTACCTGAACGCCGCAGCAGCCGAAGGCGCCAAGGCATGAGCGGCGCAGCAGCCACAGGCCCGGTCGGCGTCGCCGTCATCGGCGCAGGCAACATCTCCAAGGCCTACCTGGACAACCTCACCGTCTTCCCGGACCTCAAGGTCCTCGTCATCGCCGACCTCTTCGAGGAGGCCGCCGAAGCCCGCGCCAAGGAGTACGGCATCGCCCAGTGGGGTGGTGTGGACGCGGCGCTGAACCATCCCGACGTCGAGATCATCGTCAACCTGACCATCCCGGCAGCGCACGTGGAGGTGGCCACGGCCGCGGTCAACGCCGGCAAGCACGTCTGGACCGAGAAGCCGTTCTCCCTGGACCGCGAATCCGGGCTGGGCCTGCTCAAGACCGCCGACGCCGCGGGGATCCGCCTGGGCTGCGCACCGGACACGTTCCTGGGCGCCGGCCTGCAGACCGCCCGCCGGATCATCGAACGCGGCGACATCGGCTCACCGTTGACGGCCATGACCACGTTCCAGACCCCCGGCCCCGAATCCTGGCACCCCAACCCCGCGTTCC
>JBKKDH010000058.1:0-4869 GCA_046708445.1 Arthrobacter sp. | reverse complement strand
GACCGGGCTGGTCCCTGCCGCACGTCCAGGGCAGGCCGTCCCCGTCGACAATTCGGGGGCCAGGCCCACGTTCCCGGGACGGCGCGAACGCACGCGTTCGCGCCTTGCCCGGCTCACTGGCCGCGGTGCGGCCAGCTATTCACCCATCCTCGAACCGCTGCTGCGGACCGTCCGCGCCAATAACCCCAAAGAGGACTTCGACCTCATCCAGCGGGCCTTCGACGTCGCCGAACGAAGCCACCGCGGGCAGAAGCGCAAAAGCGGGGATCCGTACATCACCCACCCTGTCGCGGTGGCCACGATTCTGGCCGAGCTCGGGCTCAGCGGAACCACCCTGGCAGCCGCGCTCCTCCACGACACAGTGGAAGACACCCCCTACACGCTGGCGGACCTGAAGAGGGACTTCGGGCCCGAGGTCGCCATGCTCGTGGACGGCGTGACCAAGCTGGACAAGGTCAGCTTCGGCGAAGCAGCCCAGTCCGAGACCGTGCGCAAAATGGTTGTTGCCATGGCCAAGGACATCCGCGTCCTCATGATCAAACTGGCGGACCGGCTTCACAATGCCCGCACGTGGCGCTTCGTCTCCGCGGAGTCCTCCGCGCGGAAAGCCCGCGAAACCCTTGAGATCTTCGCCCCCCTGGCCCACCGCCTGGGCATGAACACCATCAAGTGGGAACTGGAGGACCTGTCCTTCGCGGCCCTCTACCCGAAGGTCTACGAGGAGATCGTCCGGATGGTGGGCGACCGCACCCCGGAGCGGGAGAAGAGCCTCGGTGTCATCCGCGACCAGATCACCGAGGACCTCCGGGCCGCCAGGATCAAGGCCACGATTACCGGCCGCCCGAAGCACTACTACTCGATCTACCAGAAGATGGTGGTCCGGGACAAAGACTTCGACGACATCAATGACCTGATGGGCGTCCGCGTGCTGGTGGATTCCGTGCGGGACTGTTATGCGGCGCTGGGGACGATGCATTCGCGCTGGAACCCGCTGCCGGGGCGTTTCAAGGATTACATAGCGATGCCGAAGTTCAACATGTACCAGTCCCTGCACACTACGGTGATCGGGCCTGGCGGCAAACCGGTGGAAATCCAGATCCGGACCCATGAGATGCACCGCCGCGCAGAATACGGCGTGGCCGCACACTGGAAGTACAAGGACCAGCCCAACCGCACGGCCACCGGCCCGGGCAGCCCCCGCGACGGCGACATGGGCTGGCTCCGGTCGCTGGTGGACTGGCAGCAGGAAACCTCGGATCCCGGGGAGTTCCTGGATTCGCTCCGGTTTGAGATCAACGCCCGTGAAGTGTTTGTTTTCACGCCGAAGGGCGAGGTGATGGCCCTGCCGGCCGGATCCACCCCCGTTGACTTTGCCTACGCCGTTCACACCGAGGTGGGACACCGGACCATCGGTGCCCGCGTCAACGGCAAGCTGGTCCCGCTGAACAGTGAACTGAATCACGGCGACTGGGTGGAGATCTTCACCTCGAAGGCGGAAGGCGCCGGTCCCAGCCAGGACTGGCAGCATTTCGTCAAGAGCGCGCGCGCCCGGAACAAGATCCGCCAGTGGTTCAGCAAGGAACGCCGCGAAGAGGCGATCGACCGCGGCAAGGAGCTCCTGACCCGCGCCATGCGCAAGCAAAACTTGCCGCTGCAGCGCCTGATGACCCACGAGGCGCTGGCCGCTGTGGCGGAAGATTTCAAGTACGTAGACATCTCCGGCCTCTATGCGGGCGTTGGCGACGGTCACACGTCAGCGCAATCGGTGATGGAAAAGCTGGTTGAGAGCCTCGGCGGGAACGAAAGCACCGACGACGACATCACCGAAGTCAGCATTCCCACGCAGGTTGCCAAGACCCGCTTCTCCGATTCCGGCGTGGTGGTGCGGGGGGTTGGCGACGTCTGGGTGAAGCTGGCCCGTTGCTGCACGCCGGTGCCGCCGGACCCGATCCTTGGATTCGTCACGCGCGGCTCCGGTGTCTCCGTACACCGCACCGACTGCACCAACATCTCGGACCTGAAGGACCAGCCGGACAGGATCGTGGACGTCGACTGGGCACCCACGCAGTCGAGTGTGTTCCTGGTGGAGATCCAGGTGGAAGCCCTGGACCGCAAATCGCTGCTGTCCGATGTCACCCGGGTCCTGTCCGAGAACCACGTGAACATCCTGGCCGCCAGTGTGCACACCTCGACGGACCGGGTGGCCATCTCACGATTCGCCTTCGAGATGGGCGATCCCAAGTACCTGAGCCACGTCCTCAGCGCCGTCCGGCGGATCGACGGCGTTTTCGACGTCTACCGGACCACCGGCAACAAGCGCCGGAGCTAACCGGGCAAGCTTCTCCAGGGCAGACCGCTTGTGGGGTACACGGGGAGTTGACTCGATGGCCAGGACCAACAGGCGAAGCCGGACGTCGTTTTCCGGCCTGGCGAGCAGCGCCTCCAACGCCGGAAGTGCCCGCTGGGCGTCCACGTGCAGGGCAATATCCAGCGCCGTGCGGAGCGGACTGGAGACCATCAGGCCACCCAGGCTGACGACGTCGCACGGTCCCAGCCGCACCTCGTGCAGCGTGCACCCGCGCGTGTTTCGCAGGCTGGAGATCCGTCGCTTGGCGTCCACGAGCAGGGCCAGCCGGTCAGGTTCGCTGGCGCATCCGTAGATCCAGGCTGCGGTCATCCGTCCGGCAACCACGCGCTGCCTGATGGCTGCCGGCACGGTGTTGGCCGCTGCCCGTGCCCTCATCTGCGGCGACGCAGCAACGTCCGGGAGGGCATAGCCGTGCTGATGGAACTGGCTGAGCACTCCGTCCCCAGCCATCGACTGAAGTTCCGGCCAGGTGAACGGCTTGCCCGGCGAGTACAGTTCCGGGAACCGGGGGAGTGGCGCAGGTGCCGGCGCAGCTGCCGCAACGGCGGTCGGAGGGGACGGAGTGGCCATTCAGCCATCCTGCCGCGTTGGCCGCAAACGAGTACAGGCCCGGCTCCGGTTATGTGGATAACCGAAGCCGGGCCTGTGACGTATCCGTGAGAGATGCCCTGAAGGGCTGCCGTCTAGGAGAGTTCGCTGGCCGAGCGCTGGATCTGGTCCAGCCACGCCTGCCGTGCGTCGAGGGCTTCCTTGGCGGCCTTGATTTTGCGCTGGTCGCCGGCCTTCTCCGCCTTGGCCAGGTCATCCTGCAGACCCGCAATGGCTGCTTCCAACTGGGACAGTGCGCTGTTCGTGCGGGCCTTGGTCTCGGGGTTGGACCGCTGCCAGTTTTCCTCTTCGGCGTGGCGGACGGCGTCCTCCACCTTGCGGAGGCCGGCCTCAATGCGGCCCATGTCGGCGCGCGGAACCTTGCCGGCCTCTTCCCACCGGTCGCGGACCGACTGCAGTGCCTTCTTGGCGGCGGCCAGGTCCTTAACCGGGAGGATCGCGTTGGCCTCGACGAGGAGCGCTTCCTTCACGGTGAGGTTGGCCGCGTACTCCTGGTCGATCTCTTCGTTGGCGGCCTGCCTGTTGGTGAAGAACACGTCCTGGGCCGCGCGGAAGCGTGCCCACAGGGCGTCGTCATCCTTGCGGCTGGCGCGTGGTGAGGCTTTCCAGTCGTCCATTAGACGGCGGTACTCTCCCGCTGCGTAGCCCCAGTCGGTGGAGGTGGAAAGGGCCTCGGCCTCAGCGATGAGCTTCTCCTTGGCCGTCTTGGCCGCCGAGTTGTTGCTGTCCAGCTGGGAGAAGTACGCCCGGCGGTGGCGGTCGAAGACGGTGCGTGCCGCGCGGAAGCGCTTCCACAGGGCGTCTTCGTTGCTGCGGCCCAAACGGACGCCGCTCTTCTGGGCTGTCTTCCAGCTTTCGAACAGCTCGTTCATCCGGGCACTGGAGGTCTTCCACTGGATCTGGGAAGGGTCCTGGCCGGAGATGTCTTCGGCTTCGGCGACGATCGCCTCGCGGGCGGCCAGCTCCGCGGTGCGGACGGCGTCGTGCTCGGCCTTCTCGGTCTTCTCGAGCTCCTTGACCTGTTCGGAGAGCTTGTCGAGGCGGGTTTCGGCGGCCCGGAGGTCGCCCACCATGTTCCGCTCGGCCAGCTGTTCCCGGAGGTGCGTGACCGTCTTCTGCATGTCGGTGCTCGGGGCCTTGGAAGTTACCCGCTGTTCCAGCAGGACGATCTGGGCCAGGATGTCATCGAACTTGCGGGCAAAGTAGGCGAGGGCTTCGTCGTTGCTGACTCCGGGGTACTGCCCGACTGCGTGCTCGTCGTCGTCGATGGTCAGGAAAACGTGGCCGTCGCCTTCGACGCGGCCCCACCGGGACGCCTCGGCCAGCGACGTCACCGGAACTACAGGCACGGGTGCGGCGGCCGGAGCGGCAGCCGCCGGCTTGGGCCGGGACGCGAAGGCGGCCGGTGACGGCGCCGGGCGCGGTGCGGCGGCCGGCTTGGGGGCCGCCTCAGGAGCAGAAACGGCCTCAGCCTCGGCCTCAGGGGCAGCATCAGGGGCTGCGGTTACAGGTTCAGCAGCAGTGGGGACCTCCACCTCAGCTGCAGCAGCGGGGGTTTCCGCCTCCGGCGCCTGCTCAGGGGCGGCTGCGGCGGGGGTTTCGGCCGCAGGGGCTTCCTCGGCAACCGCCGGGGCTTCCTCCGCTACACCGGCATCGGCGGCCGGTGCACTTTCAACCGACTCCGTCCCGGTGCCGGGCTCCAGGACCGCGGAGTCCTCGGCCGTTGCCTCGTCAGCCACGGCCGGTTCAGCCGCGGGGGCTGTTTCCTCGGTCAGGTCTGCTGCTGTTTCGTCGGATTTCTGACTGTCTGTCACCGCTAAAAGTCTTTCGCTTGGAGGGAAATACTCACGTACTGCACCGTGGCCGTGAAGGCCTGGCTTCCTACTTCAGAG
>JBKKDH010000057.1:0-5599 GCA_046708445.1 Arthrobacter sp. | reverse complement strand
CAGGTAGGGGATGGCCAGGAAGCCGGTGCCCAGATGGGTGCCCGCTTCCCGGACCAGGCCGGCGAGCTGACGGGTGACCGATGCGCGGGCGCTGTCCGGAACGAGGTCGAAGGCAAGCGCGCGGACGCAGTTGGCCTGCGTTCCGCCGTCGACCGTCCCGTCAGGAAGGAGGTATTCCTGCTGCCAGGCGCGCCGGACGTTCCCGGAGAGCGCCCCAAGGTCGCGGGCCGCTTCATCCCGACCGAGGGCCGTTGCGGCCTGGGCCATGATGGCCGAAGTGTGCCTGTAGTAGGCAGTGGCCACGATGCCGTTGTCGGTGGACCGGGAGGCGAACAGGTCAGGCGCCGGGCCGCCGGGTTCCATCCACTCCCCAAAGTGGAAGCCGGTGTCCCAGAGGTACTGCTCGTGTGGTGCCGGGGTGGGGTGCGCCGCCGCCCTGGCCGGGTGCCGGTTTCCCTCGGCGGTGCTGCGAATAAAGCCGAGCCACCGGTTCATGGCCTCCCAGTTCTCTTCCAGGATGCTGGTGTCACCGGTGGCCAGGTAAATCTCCCAGGGGACCATGACAACCGCATCCCCCCACCCGGAGGAGCCGTTAGTGAAGGCCATGAATTCGGCACTTGTGACTTCCGGTCCGGGCGAGGGGGAGATGTTGGCGACCACGCCGTTGTCCCACTGGTCGGCGCGGACGTCGTTGAGCCATTTCCGCGTGAAGCCTGCCACGTCGAAGAGGTAGGCGGCGGTGGGCACAAACAGCTGCCAGTCGCCGGTCCAGCCGGCCTTTTCGCGCTGCGGGCAGTCGGTGGGGACCTCGCAGGCGTTGTCCCGGAAGCTCCACTCCACGATCTCGTGGAGTTTGTTGAGCCGAGTGTCGCTGCAGCTGAAGGTGCCCAGGCGCTCCAGGTCCGTCTGGACCATGCATCCCGTGATGTCCCCGGGCTGCAGGGTGTGGGCCAGGCCGCGGACGGAAACGTACCGGAAGCCGTGGGCAGTGTGGCGCGGTTCGAAGACCTGGCCCCGCTTACCCGCGGAGACCGCCGAATCCACCTGCCCCGCGCCCAGGAACTGGCCCGGGTTCTTGAAGTCGATGGGCCGGAGGTGGTCCTGGGTGACGTCGCCGCCGTCGTCCAGGGCTTCGCCGTAAACCAGGGTGACTTCCGTCCCGGCTGCACCCAGCCGTGACAACCGGACCCAGCCGTTGATGTTCTGGCCCAGGTCCACGATCTGGTTGCCGCTGCCCAGGCGGGTGATGGAAAGCGGAACGAGCTCCTCCACAATCCGGGTGGGCGGCGCCACGGGACCGGTGAGGGTGGCAAAGCTGCCTTCCCGCAGGACGGCGGGCCCTACGGTCTCGTGACCGCGGCGGAAGTCCACCTGCTGTCCTTCCATCAGGTCCGCGGCGAGGATCTCCGTTACACCGGCCAGCCAGGACTCATCGGTGCCGATCACCGTCCGTGCTCCCCCGGACTCAATTTCCAGCTGCGCCAGGAACGCTGTCTGCGTCCCGTACATGTCGGCGTCGCGCGTGAACCCGAAGGAACCGCGGAACCAGCCGTCGGTGAGGACCGTCCGCACCGTGTTGGAGCCGGCGCGGAGCAACGGCGCGATGTCAAAAGTCTGGACCTGCAGGGTGGTGTGGTAGCTCGTGGAGCCGGGCGTGAGCTCCTGGTCTCCGACGCGCCGGCCGTTAATGAACAGCTCGTAGATGCCGTGCGCGGTGGCGTAGGCCCGGGCGAAATCCGGTGCAGCATCCAGTGTGAAATCGCGGTACAGGGCATAGCCGGGGCGCTCCCCCGGCGCCGGGACCACGGGCTCGTCAGGGCCGATCCACCGGGCACTCCAGTCGGCTGGGTGCAGGAGCCCGAGCTCCACCGGCATGGGCTCAGCCCATTCGGAGGCGATCCCGGTGCCGTCCGGAGCCACGTCCCATGTCCGGACGGTCCAGTCGAAGCGGTCCCTCGGCCCGAGCGCCGGGCCACCGTACGGAACGGAGACGTGCGTGCCGCTGTCCACCCGGCCGGTGTCCCAGCCGTTGCTGGCGGTCAGCCGGTAGGCGGTTTGCCGGGCCGTGCCCGCGGGCGGGGTCCAGCTGAACCGCGGGGTGGTGTTGGTGATGCCGAAGGCCTCGCGGAGGTTCTCGGTGCGGAGTCGGGAGGGACGGGTCATGGGTTCCGTTCAGGCGTAGTGGCAGGCGACGTCGGACTCGCCTACCGTGCGCAGCGCGGGCCGTTCGGCGGCGCAGAGCTCGGTGGCCAGCGGGCAGCGCTGCCGGAACGGGCACCCGCCCGGGGTGGCAGAGACGGACGATGCGGTCCGCACGCCCATGGATTCGCGCACTGTCCGCCGTTCGGCCTGTTCCGCAGGGCGGGGTACAGGCGAGGCAGCCACGAGGGCCTGCGTGAACGGGTGCTTGGGTGACTCGGTCACCGCTGCTGCCGGTCCGCTTTCCATAACCTGGCCGCGGTACAGGACCACCACGCGCTGGGCGAGGAACTGCACCACCGAGATGTCGTGGGCGATGAACAGGTAGCTCAGGCCGCGTTCGTCGCGGAGGTCGGCCAGCAGGTTGAGCACCTGCGCCTGGGTGGAGAGGTCCAGGGCGCTGACGGCTTCGTCACAGACCACCAGTTTGGGCTCGCAGATCAGTGCCCGCGCCACGGCGATGCGCTGGCGCTGGCCGCCGGAGAATTGGCTGGGGTAGCGGTCGACGGCTTCGCGGGGCAGGCCCACGCGTTCCAGCATGGCTTCGGCCTTCGCGCGGGCGTCGCGGGCCGGGACGCCGCGGAGGCGCAGCGGCTCGGCCAGGGAGGCGCCTACAGTGTTCCGCGGGTTGAGGGAGGAGTTGGGGTCCTGGAAGACGGCCCGCAGTTCACCGCCCAGGGACCGGCGTTCGGCGGCGCCCGCGTGGGTGATGTCCTTGCCTTGGTAGCTGATGGTCCCGCCAGCGGTTTTTTGCAGGCCCAGGATCGCTTTGCCGATGGTGGACTTGCCGGAGCCGGACTCCCCTACCAGGCCCACCGTCTCGCCGGGCCGGATGGAGAAGCTGACGTCGTCCACGGCGGCAGGGGCGGCGGCGGCCTTGCGTCCGCGGCCGTAGCGGACCACGAGATCCTCCACTTCGAGCATGGGGGCGTCCAGCACGGCGTTGGCCGATTCCTGCCGGGAGGGGGTGGCGATACTCATGCGATGTCCTTCTCAACAGTGTTTACCGGTTCAGACATGGCCATCGGCTTGGGGGTAAGGTCCAGCAGCCGGTGGGTGGGCACTTCGGTGGCGACCCATTCCAGGCCTTCCACGGCCAGTTCGTCCGCTTTGACGCAGCGGACCAGGCCGTTGCCGGAGCCGGAGGGCAGCAGTGGCACCGGGGCGGCGCAGGCTGAGCCGGCGAACTGGCAGCGTGCCATGAAGCGGCAGCCGGTGGGCCAGTCCTTGGGCTGCGGAACCTGGCCGCTGATGGTGGCCAGCCGTTCCGGCATGTCTGCTGCGTGATTGGCGTGCGGGTCTGCTGCCAGCAGCGCCAGCGTGTACGGGTGCCGCGGGTTGTCCAGGATGGTGGCGGTGTTGCCGCTCTCCACCACCTGGCCTGCGTACATCACTGCAACCTGGTCGCAGATGTCGGCCACTACGCCGAGGTCGTGCGTCACCATGACTACGGACATCCCGGTGTCCTTCACCAGGGAACGCATCAGCGACAGGATTTCGGCCTGGACGGTGACGTCCAGCGCGGTAGTGGGCTCATCGGCCACCAGCAGGCGGGGCCGGCCGGAGAGCGCCAGGGCGATGGCCACGCGCTGGGCCATGCCGCCGGAGATCTGGTGCGGGTAGGTCTTGAGGATGCGCTGCGCGTCCACGATGCCCACCTTTTCCAGGAGGCTGAGTGCTTCCTTCCGGGCCTCCGCCCTCCCCCCCTTCCGGAGCCGCCGGATGGCGGAGGTCAGCTGGTAGCCCACGGTGAACATGGGGTCCAGCGCACGCATGGGCTCCTGCGAGATCAGGGCGATGTCGCGGCCGCGGATGGCTTCCATCTCGCGGTCGGTGGCGGCGGCCAGGTTCTTGCCGTTCCACAGGATCTGTCCGCCGGCGGCCACCACCCCGGACGGGAGGAGGCCCAGCAGGGACAGCGCGGTCATTGTCTTGCCGCAGCCGGACTCCCCCACGAGCCCCAGCACGGTTCCCTGTTCGACGTCGAAGGAGACGTCCGTGACCAGGCGCGGGCCGCCGTCGACCCCTACCGACAGTCCGCGGACGCTGAGCCGGCCCTTCGCGGGTGCGGCGTCCGTGCCTTCGTCTGCCGCGGGAGCGGCTCCCACGGCGGCAACGGCTTTTGCGCGCTGGCGGCGGGCGTCCGCGGACGGAAGGTGGGAGGCGGCGGCGTTTGGGGCCTTGCCCAGGGCGTTGCCGATGGCGTTGGCGGCCAGGACCGTCAGGGCCAGCACGGCGCCCGTGGGGACCATGAGCCAGGGGGCGTCGTAGACGTGCTGCGAGGCGCCCTGGATCATGCCGCCCCAGCTGGGCTGCGGGATGGGCGGGCCGAAGCCGATGAATGCCAGGCCGGCCTGGATGAGCATGCCGACGGCGAAGATCAGTGCTGACTGGACCACGATGGTGTTGGTCAGTCCGGGAAGGACGTGGCGCAGGCTGATGCCCAGGGTGCTGACGCCGTCTACCTTGGCGGCATCCACATAGAGCTGGGACTGCAGCGACTTGGCCTGGCCCAGCATCACGCGGTAGATGCCGGCGGAGATGAGGATGCCCAGGATCGCCATGATGACCGGGATGTTCGTTCCCACTGCGCCGATGACGGCCAGGATGATCACGGTGCCGGGAACCGACATCATGATCTCGGTGACGCGGCTGATGACGGACTCAACGCGGTCACCCAGCGCCGCGGAGGCCATGGCAAGGATGGTTCCGAGCCCGACGGCGACAATCACCGTGATGAACGACGTGCCCAGGGTGCCGGCGGCGGAGGCGAAGATCCGGCTCAGGAGGTCCCGGCCCAGTTCGTCCGTGCCCAGCCAGTGGGCGGCGGTGGGGCCGGACAGGACGGCGGTGAAGTCCTGGTCCTCGGTCTTGAACGGCAGCCACCAGGGCGCGGTGAGCGAGGCGGCCACCAGCGCGGCCAGCCACACGACGCCGGCCACGCCGCCGGGAGAGGCGAAGAGGCGGTGGGCGGAGACCCTGGTGAAGGCAGCCTTCGGACCGGATTTGGGCAGGGCTGAATTTGGCTGGACAGGCACGGTGGCGCTGTCAGCCGGGGCGGGTGCAACGTTGGGAATCATGAGGCACGCAACTTTGGGTCGAGGAACTTGGTGGCGAGTTCCAGCACCAGGTTCACGGCCACCACCACCACGGTGGCAATGACAACGACGCCCTGCACGGAAGGAGCATCATGGGTGCTGACGGAGGTCTGGACGGCCTGGCCCAGGCCCGGCATGGCGAACAGCTGCTCGGCGATCACGGAGCCGCCAAAGAGCTGGATGAACTGCAGGGCGATGCCGGCCACGATGGGAAGGCTGGCGTAGCGCAGGGCGTGGATGTAGAGGATTTTCCAGGTGGGGGTGGCAGTGGCACGGAGGGTCCGGATGTGTTCCTGCTGCAG
>JBKKDH010000056.1:0-4642 GCA_046708445.1 Arthrobacter sp. | reverse complement strand
TGGACCGGTGGGCGATGGTCACCTCGTCCCGGCCCCGGACCTCGTTCCAGATGGAGAAGCCCAGCACCAGGAACGTGGTGATCTTGATGCCGCCCGCGGTGCCGGCGCTGCCGCCGCCGATGAACATGAGGATGTTGGTGACCATGAGGGTCTCCGGTGAGGCCACGCCGTAGTCGATGCTGTTGAATCCGGCCGTGCGGGGAAACACACTTCCGGCCAGGGAACCCAACAGCTTGCCGGTCAGGGACATCCCACCCAGGGTCTCGTCCCGGTTCCATTCGAACGCGGCAAACAATCCGATGCCAAGAACCAGGAGCACCAGGGTGCCGTAGACGGTCAGGCGCAGGTGGACGCTCCAGTTTTTGGCTTTGACGTCCCCCCGGAGCAGCTGGAGGATCACCGGAAAACCCAGGCCGCCGGCGATGATCGCCAGGCAGATGGGGACGATGATCCAGGGGTCCTCGGCGAACCCGATGAGGTTGTCGCTGTAGAGTGCGAAGCCGGCGTTGTTGAAGGATGACACCGCATGGAAGGAACCGTGCCACAGGGCCGTCAGCGGATTCTGGTCATAGGCCAGCCAGAAACGGACCGTCAAAACAACGGCGGTGGCCGCTTCGATGCTGACCATGAGCCTCGCCACCCGCAGCAGCACCTGCCGGACGTCGCCGAGGTTCAGCGTGTGCGTTTCGGATTGTGCCACCAGTTGGCCGCGCAGGCCAATGCTCTTGCGTACCAGCAGGGCCAGGAGCGTGGCGAGGGTCATGATGCCGAAGCCGCCCACCTGGATCAGGCCCATGATGATGGCCTGCCCGAACGGGGTCCAGTACGTTGCCGTGTCCACCGTTATCAGCCCGGTGACGCACACTGCCGAGACGGAGGTAAAAAGCGCAGCCATCAGCGGGTCCGCACCGGGGTCGGTGCCGTTCCGGGCCAGCGGCAGCATCAGCAGTGCGGCGCCCAGGACGATCACTGCCAGGAACGCCAGCGGCAGCGAACGGACAGGGTGAAGGAGCGCCCGGCGGACGGCGTTCTCCTTGCCATCCTTGGCAACCTTGCCCTTCCATCGCGCAGGGCCAGTGCCAGAGCCGGCGCCAGGGCCAGAGGCGGAGCCTGGGCCACGGCCGGGCCGAGGCCCAGGGCCTTTCACCTTGGGGCCAGCGCCGCGTACCGTCATCGGACTGCCCGTCAGCCCACGTGGATGCCGGGGCGGCGGGCGGGGTCCGGTTCGTTTTCCCTGATGATCTCGCGCACCACCGGGGCGGTGTCGCCGCGTCCCAGCAGCAGGTAGCGCATGAGGTGCGCCAGCGGATTGCCTTCGGCCCATTCAAAGTAGGCGTGGGGCCGCACGCCGGTGGCGTCGCGCAGTGCCAGCAGGATCGCGGCGATGGCGTTGGGTGCTGCCGGGCTCTCAGCACGGAGGACGCGGTGTCCGTCCACCTCGATTCCGCGCACTGCCAGGACGTCGCTGAAGCCCGACGGGTCGGTGACGTCGATCTCCAGGAAGATCACGTCGGCGGTTCCGGGCACGGGGTTGTTCTCCCGCTGCTCGGCTTCCTTTGCGCGGTATTCCTCGGCGTCGCGGGCCTGGGGGCGGTTGGCGATCAGGTTGATCCGCCCGTCAAAATCCAGCGTGTCGGTGATAAAGCGGCGGGCGTCGTCGTCGAATTCGATCTTATGGACCCGAAGTTCGGTGGTGCGGCTGACGCGGGACACCAGCGAGACAGCGATAATGCCCAGAATGAAGAATCCGGAGATGGCTATGCCGTCCGGTTTGGAGATCACGTTGGCGCCCAAGGCATACAGCAGGATCAGGGAGAGGATGGAAAATCCGACGGCGGCGCGTCGCCGTTTGCTGCGTGCCGCGGAGATGGTCACGGCTACTGAACCGGAGACCATCATGGCCAGGATGCCGGTGGCGTACGCGCCGGCCTGGGCGTTGACGTCGGCGTTGAAGCCGATGGTGATCAGGATGCTGATGGCGGTGTACACGAGCACTACCGGCCGCACGGCCCGCGACCAGTCCGGGGCCATCCCGTAGGACGGCAGGTAGCGGGGGACGATGTTGATGAGCCCGGCCATGGCGGAGGCGCCGGCGAACCACAGGATCAGGATGCTGCTGACGTCATAGACGGAGCCGAAGCCGTTGCCCAGCAGTTCGTGGGCCAGGTAGGCAAGGGCGCGGCCATTGGCTTCCCCGCCCGCATTGAAGGCATCGGCAGGGATCAGCACGGTGGTCACGAAGCTGCTGCCCAGGAGATAGACGCTCATGATCAGGGCGGCCGTGGTGAGGAGTTTTCGGGTGTTCCGGACACGGGCGGCCAGGCGGTCGGCGGCGGAAGCGCCGTCGGCCGCGACCAGGGGCATCATGCTGACGCCTGTTTCGAACCCGGACAGACCCAGGACCAGCAGCGGGAAGGCCAGCAGTGCGGGACCGGCGATGTCCCCGAACCCCGTCCCGGAGGAGGTGAGCGCGGCGGTCCAGGCGGACAGCGCACCCGGCTGCGTAACGGCGTCGAATATTCCCACGCCGATGATCACGGCATTCAGCAGCAGGAAGATGGCCACCAGGGGGATGGCGACGGCAACCGCCTCGGAGAAGCCGAGCAGGAACACTCCGCCCAGGATCAGCAGGAGCACCACGGTGATCAGAACGGCCTGGCCCTCCAGGAAGGGCGGCAGGTAGGGGTTCTCGAGCATGTGGACGGTGGCGTCGGCGGCGGAGAGGGTGATGGTGATGATCCACGAGGTGGCGACGAAGCCGAGCAGGACCAGGACAAAGATCTTCCCGCGCCAGAACGGCAGCAGCTTCTCCAGCATGGCCACCGATCCCTGGCCGTGCGGGCTTTCGTGCGCGACCCGCCGGTACATCGGCAGCATGCCCAGCAGGGTCAGTCCGACGATCAGCAGCGTGGCCAGCGGGGAGAGAGCCCCGGCAGCCAGGGCGGCGATGCCCGGCAGGTACGACAGGGTGGAAAAGTAGTCCACCCCGGTGAGGCACATGACCTTCCACCAGCTATGGGTGGGCGCGTGGTCTTCGGCGGTTTCGGGGCCTACCGGCTGGTGGACCGTGTGTTCCAGCAGCCACCGGGTCAGCCGGTTTCCGGGTTCGCCGTCGGGCTCCGGGTTGGGGACGCTGGCGGGAATGGAAAAGCGGGTGGCTGCAGTCAACGGGTTACTTTCTATACCCCGCGCAGGCGGGATCGGTGTGAATAACCCACGGAGCGTAGCACCGGGCCATCGGCCCCCAGCGGGGAGACCCGGGATCTTAACGCGTTCTTAACGCCGCAGCCAATGCCATGTCCGGCCTGACCGGGTGGCACTTCCTTCCGGTGTATTTAGGCCTTGCGCTTCCACTACTTAGCGCTACTATGTAGTAGTAGCTAGTAACACTGAGTAGTGAAGGAGGTGTCCAGTGGGAAAGCAAATGACGGAGATGCTCAAAGGGACACTGGAGGGCATTGTTCTTGCCCTCCTCACCGGGAGCCCGGCCTACGGGTACGAAATCACCACGCTGCTCCGGGCGCAGGGCTTCACCGAAATCGCCGAGGGGACCGTGTACGCGCTGCTCGTCAGGATCGAGCAAAAAGGCCTGGTGGACGTCGAGAAGCGTCCCTCCGAAAAAGGGCCGCCACGCAAGGTGTACACGCTCAACTCACAGGGCGAAAAAGAACTGGACGAATTTTGGAACACATGGAGCTTCTTGTCCGAACGGCTTGAACAGCTCCGCAAGGGAGGAAAGTGATATGGCAGCGAAGTGGATCGAGCTGGTGACCGGCTCGCTCGAGCAGAAGAAGCAGTACAAGCAGGCCAAGGCGCGACTGGATGCCCTGCCTGAGCCCTACCGCAGCGTGGCGGGCGCCTTCAACCGGTACTTCATGTACTACGGCGGGGTCACCGAGGGGGACACGATCGTACAGATGTTCGTGGACCTCGCGGACCTGTGGGAACGCGCCGCCATCGACGGCACGCCAGTGGTCGAGATCGTCGGCGAGGATCCCATCGAGTTCGCCGAGAGCTTCGCCCAGGCCTACGGCGGAAAGCGGTGGATCGACAAGGAACGGGCCCGTCTCATCGAGGCGGTCGAGAAAGCGAAAGAGGCAGGATCATGACGACGACGGCAATCCGCGTGCAGGGCATTGAGAAGTCCTTCAAGGACCTGCACGTCCTGCGCGGTGTGGACTTCGAGGTTGCGTCGGGCAGCATTTTCGCCCTTCTCGGCTCCAACGGGGCCGGGAAGACCACGATAGTGAAGATCCTGTCCACGCTGCTTAAGGCCGACGCCGGCACGGCCACCGTCAATGGCTTCGACGTCGCCGCGAAGCCCGGGGACGTGCGCGAGTCGATCAGCCTTACCGGCCAGTTCGCCGCGGTCGATGAAGTACTCACCGGCCGGGAGAACCTCGTTCTGGTCGCCAAGTTGCGTCACCTGAAGAACCCGGGTGCGATCGCGGATGGGCTGCTCGCGCAGTTCAGCCTCACCGATGCGGGTTCCCGGAAGGTAGCGACGTACTCGGGTGGCATGCGACGCCGACTCGACATCGCGATGAGCCTGATCGGGAACCCGCCGGTCATCTTCCTCGACGAACCGACCACGGGGCTCGACCCCCAGGCGCGCATCGAGGTGTGGCAGACCGTCAAGCGG
>JBKKDH010000055.1:0-3356 GCA_046708445.1 Arthrobacter sp. | reverse complement strand
AGCAGGGACAGCCACCGGGACTGCTGGCGTGCGCCAGGGTTCCACCGGGGCCGAGGGATCCCAGTCCATGGGAGGTTCCTCGTCCAAGGGCGGGGCATCTTCGTCGCGGGGCGGGCCCCAGTCGTCGTCGGAGTAGGCGTAGGTGCCGTCGGTGTCGGCCTCCGGCACCGACGGGGCGGAGGGGCCCGGGCCGGGCGCCGGGACCGGGGCAGGAGGAACAGGAACCGTGGGCGCCTGGACAGTTGGCGTCACGGGCGAAACGGGCGCAACGTCCGCATCGGGGGCTGCGGTGTCCATCGGGCCCGCAGAGTTGTCCTGGGCGGCGGGGGCGCCAGCGGGGGCGAGTCCCCAGGCGACGTCGGCGGACGTCGCCGGGGCTGCCCGGCTAGCGGGCGCTTTTGGGTTTGGCTCAGAGCTCGCTGGGCTGTTGTTTCCGCCGGCGACGGCCGTGATCTGGCAGTCAATGCCCACGGTTTTGTGGATCGCCTGGCGCAGGTTTTCCGAATGGTCGGCCCGGCCGAATGCGCCCGCCAGTCCCGACGTGGTGAAGGCGAGGGTGAGTCCCTGGCCGTCGAAGGCTGCCACCTGGGCGTTGGGCTCCACCAGCGCCCAGGTGCTGCGTTTGATCTTGGACAGCGTCTGGAGGATTTCGGGCCAGGCACGGCGAAGAACTTCGACGTCGCCGCCGGGTCCTCCGCTGGCAGCCGGGGCTTGCGCCGGCCGGGCTTCCGCCGCGGGCGCGACAGCAGGGGACTGCTGCGCGGGAGCCTGCCGTGCCGGTGAATGCTGCACCGGCGGTTCCTGCGCTGGCGATGTCTGCACGAGGCGGGGGACTTCCGCCCCGGGGCCCGCGGCGGTCCGGGTGCCTGAGGGCTCGTCCACCGGCCAGTCGCTGGTGCTGACCCGGGGTGCTGTCAGGGGCTGGCGTGCTTCGGCTGCCTGCGGCTGCTGCACCTGCTGAGGGGGCGTTTCCTGCATAGCAGCGGCGGCTGGCGTTCCCTCTGCTGCGCGGGCGGGCGCCGGCGCTGGAGGAACTGTCGCAGCAGGAACAGTCGGTGCAGAAGCTGGCGTTTGAGGTTCAGTGTCCGTCGGAGCGTCCACCGTCCGTTCAGGTGCGCCCTGTTGCGGTGCCGTTCGTTCAGGCGAAGCCGGCGCGGGAGCTGCCGGGGGCAGCGCAGGCCTTGCCGTAGCAGCTCCGGCCACCGGGAGGGCGGATCCTGCGGGGGCGGGAGCGCCGACGTCGTTCCCGGCGTAGCTGAGCCGACGCTCGACGCGGTCGATCCGGGCGGCGATGCCGCGTTCGGTTTGTTCGGAGCTGGGCAGCAGGATGCGCGCGCACAGCAGTTCAAGGTGGAGCCGCGGGGACGTGGCACCCGTCATCTCGGTCAATGCGGTGTTGGTGACGTCCGCGGCGCGTGACAGTTCGGCTGCACCCAGGTTGTGCGCCTGGTTCTGCAGCCGTGCGATCTGGTCGGCCGGCATGCCTCGCAGGATGGTCTGGGCGCTTTCGGGCATGGCCTGGACAATGATGAGGTCGCGGAAGCGTTCCAGCAGGTCCTCGACGAAGCGGCGGGGATCGTGGCCCGTCTGGATCACGCGGTCCACGGCCCGGAAGACCGTTGCGGCGTCGGAGGCAGCCACGGCCTCGACGACGTCGTCCAGCAGCGACGCGTGGGTGTAGCCCAGCAGGGCAACGGCCAGCTCGTAGTCAAGGCCGTTCTGCCCGGCTCCGGCCATCAGCTGGTCCAGCACGGAGAGCGAGTCCCGGACCGAGCCTGCGCCCGCCCGGATCACCAGGGACAGTACCCCCGGGGCCACCGGCACGTTTTCCTGCCGGCACAGCAGTTCGAGGTAGGCCATGAGCGGTTCCGGCGGAACCAACCGGAACGGATAGTGGTGGGTGCGGGATCGGATGGTGCCGATAACTTTGTCCGGCTCCGTGGTGGCGAAGATGAACTTGATGTGCTCCGGCGGCTCTTCCACGATCTTGAGCAGGGCGTTGAACCCCGCCGAGGTGACCATGTGGGCCTCGTCGATGATGAAGATTTTGTAGCGGTCGCGGACCGGAGCGTAGGTTGCCCGTTCGCGGAGGTCGCGGGCGTCATCGACGCCACCGTGGCTGGCGGCGTCGATCTCGATGACGTCAAGGGATCCTGAGCCGCCGCGGGCCAGTTCAATGCAGCTGGGGCAGACGCCGCAGGGGGTGTCGGTGGGGCCCTGGGCACAGTTGAGGCAGCGGGCGAGGATTCGGGCGGAGGTGGTTTTTCCGCAGCCGCGGGGCCCCGAGAAGAGGTACGCGTGGTTGACCCGGTTCTTCCGCAGGGCCGTCATCAGCGGCTCCGTGACATGTTCCTGCCCGATAACGTCAGCGAAGGAATCCGGACGGTATCTGCGGTAAAGGGCGGTTGTAACAGTCACAGAGAAAACCCTACCAATCCGGGCTGACAATCATGATCCCGGGCGGTCGGCCGCCCGGTGGGGAGAAAGAGTAAAGACCCCCCATGCACCCGCCAGAGCCCGTCTACCCTTGCTACCTTCCGGTCCTGGGGGAGTTCAACAGGATGACGCCACATGAGGGGCCGCGAATCAGTTTACCCGAACTTTTGGCGTGCCTCGAACTGGCCTTATTCCCTGCGCCAGCCGTCCACCGGCCAGCTCATAAACGCTGGCTCCTCGTAGGGGTGGGCGGCACGCAGGGCCAACACGACCGCGTCGAGCAGTGCAGCGTCGACCACGCATTCGATCCTGTCCTCGGCCATTTCGTTGGGCCGGTCCACGTCCCCAACAAACGGTGAGGCTCCCTCCCTCGGGGTGAAACGTCCCGTCCCGGCCGTGACGAACGAGCAGTGGGAATAGCTTCCGATTCGGCCTGCGCCGGCGTCGCCGATGGCGGCCAGGACTGCCTGGGTGTGGGTGCGGGGAACGTAGGCCACCAGGGTGTGGAGCTGTGTCATGGTTCCATCGTGCCAAAGGCGCCGGAGGTAACGGGAGGCACAATTTCATTGCTTATCCGGCGGGCAGGCCCGATCATGGGTATGTACACCGATTGGGGCAATCTCAAGGTTGTGAGCTGCGGGGCCTGGCTGGAGGGCCGGACCCGGCAGCTCAACGGTGTATCGGAGGAATGGGCGCATTGGGGGCGTCCATTTTTACGTTAACGGGCCAGCTGGAGGCCGGGTTGCCGCGTGCGATGACAGTCCGCCGGCCCAATTGGGCGATGCCGGAATGTTCAGGTAGTCTAGTATCTGCTTTTGATTCGAAAGCAGCTGGAGAATTCGCCTAGCGGCCTATGGCGCACGCCTGGAACGCGTGTTGGGTTAACGCCCTCGGGGGTTCAAATCCCCCATTCTCCGCCA
>JBKKDH010000054.1:0-4364 GCA_046708445.1 Arthrobacter sp. | reverse complement strand
TACAAGGACCAGGAACTTCCGCCGTACCCCACGCTGTTCGGCCGCTGGACCGCCTCCCTGTCCGTGGGGAACGTGCCCGTCCCGGTTCCTGCCGGCGAGGACGGCCTGGACTGGGAAGGCGAGGTGGCGGCCTACATCGGCCAGCGCGCGGAGTCCGTGGACGAGGCCGCCGCCGCGGAGGCGGTTTTTGGTTACTCCACGTTCAACGACATCACTGCCCGCCGTGCCCAGAAGCTCACGTCGCAGTGGACCCTGGGCAAAAACGGCGACTTCACCGGCCCCCTGGGCCCGCTGGTCAGCCGTGACGACGTGGGCGATCTCCGGGACGGCCTCCAGGTCCGTACCCTGGTGAACGGCGTCGAAGCCCAGAACGGCAACACCAAGGACATGATCTTCTCCGTGCCGGCCATCATCTCGCTCATCAGCCAGACCCTGACCCTTCACCCGGGTGATGTCATTGCCACCGGAACCCCGGAGGGTGTGGGGTACGCCCGCACGCCGCAGTGGCTGCTTCAGCCGGGCGACACCGTTGAGGTCGAGATCGAGCGTCTTGGCACGCTGACCACCCCGGTCGGCGACACCTCATTCCGTGGCCGTGCCTGATGGCCGTTTCGGAACCGGCCTCCCCTGAGCTGCTGCCGGTGGAGGTGGAAGTACTGATCGCCGGTGGTGGTCCCAGCGGGCTCTTCCTCGCATTGGACCTGGCTGCCCGCGGTGTCCCCAGCGTGGTGATCGAACCCCGCACGGGGGTAGATCCCACCCGGCCGCGGGCCAAGACCACGAATGCGCGCACCATGACGCACCTGTGGCGGCTGGGGCTCGCGGACACGCTCCGGACCGCCGCACCGCTTCCCGTGGACTACGCACAGGACGTCACCTTCTGCACCGGCCTCACCGGCCAGTCAGCCCACGAACTCCGCACCTTCCGCAACGCGTTCCAGCTGGTACCTGGCCGCTACGGTCCCCAGCCTGAGTGCGGCCAGCAGGTCCCGCAGCCTGTGCTGGAGGAGGTCCTCCGCGCGGCGGTTGCCGAGGCGCCGCTGGTCACCCTGCTGACGGGATGGCGGGTCCAGGACGTGGCTGTCGGTTCCGGGAAGGCTATGCAGTCCGGAAGCGGCAGCGCTTCCGCTGTCGCGGTGGCGGACGACGCCGGAAACACGCACACCATCTCCGCACGCTTCGTCATGGGGGCCGACGGCGGCTCATCGGCCGTGCGCCGCAGCCTGGGCCTCCGCTTGGAAGGCGGTTCAGCGGCCCTGTCCAACATCAGCATCATGTTCCGTTCCAAGGACCTGGGCTCCGCGATCACCCTGCCCCCGGCCGTGCAGTACTGGGTGGTGGGCACGGAAACTGCCGGGATGGTGGGCCGGATGGACCTCGCCGACACTTGGTGGGCCATCATCCAGGGCGTTGGCGCCACCGCGGCCGAAGGAGCTGCCAACACTGACGCCTCGTCGGCGGACGGCGCTGTTGCCATGGTCCGCCAGCTGGTCGGCGCGGAAGTGGACGTGGATGTCGTGGCCACGGATCCGTGGACGGCACGCATGCTGCTGGCCCCCGGCTACGGCCGCGACGGAGTCTTCCTGGTGGGGGACGCCGCGCACCTGAATCCACCCTGGGGCGGGCACGGTTTCAACACCTGCATCGGCGACGCCGCCAACCTGGCCTGGAAAATCGCTGCCAGCCTGTCCGGCTGGGGCGGCCCGCAACTCCTGGACACCTACGAGCTGGAACGCCGCCCGGTAGCGGCCCGGACCATCCGTGAGGCCGCCTCCAATGGCAAAGCGCTCGCCTACCACTTCGCCGATCCCGCCCTGTGCAGCGACGGCGACGACGGCCTCCGCGCCCGGCACGCCGCCCACCACGCACTTGCGGTGAAGCAGAGCGAGTTTGATTCGCTGGGACTGGTGCTCGGCTACGCCTACGGGGATTCCCCGCTGGTGGTGCCGGACGGTTCGCCCGTTCCCGCCGAAGACCCCATCCTCTATGTGCCGTCGGCCAGCCCGGGCGCCCTCCTCCCGCATGCGTGGCTGGATCCGTCCACCTCGGTGTACAGCCTCCTCGGGGCCGGGTTCACATTGCTGGCCGACGCCGGCGCGCTGGGCGGGGTGCCGGAAGGCCGGGTTTTCGCGCCGGTCCTCGAAGCCGCGGCACGCCGGGGCATCCCGGTGACCGTTGCCGCCGTCGGACCATC
The DNA here is from genome assembly GCA_046708445.1 of Arthrobacter sp. Taxonomy (GTDB): domain Bacteria; phylum Actinomycetota; class Actinomycetes; order Actinomycetales; family Micrococcaceae; genus Arthrobacter. The sequence continues at coordinate 2,170 of JBKKDH010000054.1, read as the reverse complement.
CGAGGACGGGACACCGATGGGTGACCTGTGGGGCGCAGACGCCGTGCTGGTCCGGCCGGACCAGCACGTGGCCTGGCGCGGAAGCTCCGCCGAAGCCGCAGCAGCTGCGCTCGCCGTGGCAGCCGGCTGGGGCGCGGCTCCCACGGTTTCACAGGACGCCTCCTCGCAGCCCATTCCGACGCAGCAGGCCCCATCCCAGGACAACGAAAGGACCACCCGTGTCAGCGCCGTCATTCCGTGATTTCCTTTTTGCTCCCGATCACCCGCGCGTGGCGGAAATCCGGGGACTTGATGCCCGCGAGTACGCCGAGGCTGCCACCAGAGACTCCTTTGCCGGCCCCATGATCGAAGGCTGGAAGAAGCTGTACCCGCAGCCGTTCAAGGGCATCACGAACGACGGCGACCTCCGCCCCGGCCTGTATCCGCTGGCTCCGGCGCGTGCCGGCGAAGAAGCCCCGACGGTGGCGATGGTGGCCGCAGCGCGGAAGCTGCTGTCAGCCGCGACCCTGGACGAGGCGTCCCGGCTGAGCTATCCCGTGGACGCCCAGGAGTGGCAAAGCTGGGCCAACCCGGAATTTATGCAGCACCACACCGGGCTCCGCCTGGACGAACTGGACCCCGTGATCCGCGGCGCCGCCATGGGCATCGTGGAGGCAAGCCTGAGCCCGGCCGGCTTCCAGCTGGTCCGGAACCTCATGAGGATCAACGGATTCCTGGGCGAGCTGGTGAAGCTGCCGCTGCTGATGAACGAGTTCAGCTACAACTTTTCCCTGTTCGGCGAGCCGTCCGAAACGGCCCCGTGGGGATGGCAGCTCTTCGGCCACCACGTGGCACTGAACTGCCTCGTGGTGGGGACCCAGCTGGTGATCTCGCCAGTCTTCCTCGGTGCGGAACCGGACGGGATCGACGCCGGGCCGCACCGCGGCGTCAAGGTCTTCAAGGAACGCATCGCCCTAGCCCGGCAGGTGATGGGTGCGCTGCCTGACGGCCAGCGGAAAGCGGCCACCGTGTACGGGGCCATGGTGGACCCGGCCATGCCGGCTGGGCGGATCCATTCCGGCGACGAGCGGCACCTGGGCGGCTGCTTCCAGGACAACCGGGTAATCCCGTACGAGGGCATCCCGGTCAGCTCCATGCCGCCCGAAGCCCGGGCAGTGCTGGACGACGTCGTCGAGGACTTCATCGCCTACCTGCCGGACGGGCCCCGCACGGCCCGCAGAAGGGAAATCCAGGAGCATTATGGTGAGACCTGGTTCAGCTGGATCGGCGGCTGGGAGGAGCCGGAGGCGTTCTACTTCCGGCTGCAGAGCCCGGTGGTGGTCCTGGAGCTGGACCACCATACCGGTGTGTTCCTCAGCAATGACGAACCCGCGCCGTTCCACATGCACACCGTGGTGCGGACCCCCAACGGCAACGACTACGGCCGGGAACTGGTGAAGCAGTCGCTCGCGGGCTCCTGAGCTACTGTTTGCCGTACTTGCGGTGGACAGCCTGCTTGCTCACGCCCAGGCACAAGGCGATTGCCTCCCAGGACAGTCCTGCCTGCCGCGCGTTGCGGACCAGGGATGCTTCGGTTCTCCCGACTTCCTTCTGCAGCTCGGCGACCGCATACAGTGCTTCCGCGGGTCCTTTTCCGTCCATTGACGCAACGAGTGTTTTCATTCGTTCCACCTCCATGCGTCAACTTTAGTTGACCCAGAATGGCCCGTCAACATATGTTGACGGGCCATTCTGGCTTGGAGCGATATCGGCTCTGGCGCTAGGAAATTTCCAGGGCCGCCCGGCGCTGCGGCGGCGGACCCACCACGGTCAGGTCCATCTCCGCCTGGGCGCGGCCGAAGCCTTCCATGTCCATGTACGGCGTGCCGCCCTCGGTGTACATGTAGTCCTCGGTGGGCTTGTTGAAGTACTCAAAAAAGCCGTTGAAAACCGACGGCGTCAGGAAGCCCACCATCTGCGTGTTGTGCGAATCGAAGGCGAACGAGTGGATGGTGCCGGCCGGGGCGTGCAGGAAGTCGCCCTTGGTCAGCAGCACTTCGCGGCCGTTGGCGTACAGCCACATGCGGCCCTCGGTGCACAGGAAGTTCTCCGTGTGCTCCGAGTGGAAGTGCAGCGGAATGTACGGCGACTTGGCACCCTTGGTGTGGACGGCGAAGTAGTTGGAGCCGGT
>JBKKDH010000053.1:0-2997 GCA_046708445.1 Arthrobacter sp. | reverse complement strand
ACCCGTGCCGGCTACTCGAAGATCAGGAACATGCCTCCCAGATTAGCAGACGCGGTCCGGCGCGGTTTCCCTTACGCTTCAGGGCCAACTAATCTGGCCAGTTATGGAGTCTGCACACTATTTCAGCGCATCGCCCGCAGGGCCGTTCACCCGTAAGCCGCTCACGGTGGACCTGGCCGGGGAGACCCGCAAACTGCAGACGTCCGGCGGCATTTTCAGCCCTGACGGAATCGACAAGGGTACTGCCGTGCTGCTGGCTGAGGTCCCGGCGCCGGCGCAGTCAGGGAACCTGCTGGATATCGGCTGCGGCTGGGGTCCCATCGCGATCACCATGGCTTTGCACTCGCCCGACGCGAAGGTCTACGCCGTGGACGTCAACGAGCGCTGCATCACGCTGACGAACGAAAACGCCGCTTCGCTCGGCCTCGGAAACGTTACCGCCAGCACGCCGGATGAGGTGGACCCGGAACTGCGTTTCGACACCATCTGGTCCAACCCGCCCATCCGGATCGGCAAGGACGAACTCCACTCGCTGCTGAAGCTGTGGATTCCCCGGCTGGCACCGGGCGGCTCCGCATGGCTGGTGGTCCAGAAAAACCTCGGTTCCGACTCCCTGCAGCGCTGGCTGTCACAGGAGCTGGACGGCTCGTTCACTGTCACCCGGGAAGCCACGGCCAAAGCATTCAGGATCCTGCGGGTCAGGAAAGCGTCCCGCTAGCCACAATCACCGCCGGGCCGCTGAGCTCGACGTGCTCGTGCCCGCCGGCCCCGGCAAAGAACTTAACGCCGACGACGCCGCCTGGCACCTTAACGTTCCAGGCGTCCGGCGCCCCGGCTCCGGCCCAGTGCCTGATCGCCACGGCAGCGGCGCAAGCGCCCGTGCCGCAGGACTGGGTTTCGCCGACACCGCGTTCGTGGACCCGCATGGTGACCGTGCCCACGCCGTCGTGCACCAGCGGCTCGGCGGGGACCACGAATTCGACGTTGGTTCCGTTTGCCGGGGTTGGATCAACATGCGGGGCGGTGAAGAGCCGGGTGGCTTCCAGCTCGGAAAGCTCAGCGAGGGCCACTACGGTGTGCGGGTTGCCCATGCTGACGGAGATGGCGGGGCGGGGTACTTCCAGGCCGTCGGCCGTGACCAGGGAATCCATGGCCTTGGCGGTGGCCTCCCCGGGAAAGATGAACTCCCAAGGGCCCATGTCGACGGCGTAGTCCTCGCCCGTGCGGACAACGGTCTTGACCCCGCCGCGGGTTCCGACGGTGAGTGCGCCGCCGTCGGGCAGGTCAACGAGGCCCTCCGCCCGGAGGAAGTGGACGAAGACCCGGACGCCGTTGCCGCACATCTCCGACAGGGAGCCGTCCCCGTTGCGGTAGTCCATGAACCATTCGGCGTCCGGGGTTCCTTCGAGCAGGTCCCGGCCCTCGGGCAGGAATCGCGACGGCACGGCCCGGATGAGTCCGTCGCCGCCTATGCCGCGGTGCCTGTCGCACAGCGCCGCGACCTGGTCGGGTGCGATGGTGTGAACACCGTCAGGATCAGCGATCAGGACAAAATCGTTTCCTGTGCCGTGCCCTTTCGAGAAGCGCAGCCCGCCCAAGGCGGCGAAGGCGGGCACAAGGGTCTCTGCGGGGGTAGCGTCCATAGTTCAAGGTTACCGGCCAGTGGCAGGGCCGCAGAAACCCCCGCCTCCCGGGTTTTTGTCCACATATCGGGAGTTCCGCGGGGGCAAATTCCAGTTGACTTTGCCGGGCTGGACGTCCCTCAACGTGGACAAAACTCCGGGATGGGTCGGCTCACACGCAGAGGGCGAGGGCCTTTCTGTTCAGTTCGGGGTCCTGCCAGTCCAGCCAGCTGGTCCGGGGATCGGCACGGAACCAGGTCAGCTGTCGCCTGGCAAATTGCCGGGTTGCCACGATGGTCTCTTCGACGGCCTCCTCGACGGTGGCGCCGCCGTCGAGGACTTTGAGGAACTGGGAGTAACCCAAAGCCCGCGGGGCCGTTTTGCCGCGGCGCAGGCCCAACCCGTCCAGCCTGCGGACCTCTTCAAGCAGCCCCCTGTCCACCATGCCGTGAACGCGGTGCGCAAGCCGTTCGCGCAGCTGATCCCGGTCCACGGCCAGGCCGATCTGGAGAGCGGGCTGGACATACTCCCGCCGGGGCATGAAAGAGCTGAACGGCCGGCCGGTGAGCTGGTGGACTTCCAGCGCCCTGATGATCCTGCGGACGTCGGATACCCGCTCCGCCGAAACGGGGTCAACGTCGCGGAGTCGTGCATGAAGCGGCCCGGCGCCTTCGGACGCATATTCTGCTTCCAGCCGGCCGCGCACTGCCGGGTCAGTTCCGGGAAATTCCAGGACGTCAAGCGCCGCACGGACGTAGAGGCCGGAACCGCCGGCCAGGATGGCCCGTTTGCCGCGTGCGTGGACGTCGGCGATGATGGCACGGGCCTGCTGTTGGAAGTCCGAGACGCTCGCTTCCTCGGTGACGTCCAGGGTGTCGAGCAGGTGGTGGGCCACTCCCCTGCGTTCAGCGGAGGTGATTTTCGCCGTACCGATGTCCATGCCGCGGTAGAACTGCATGGCGTCGGCATTGATAACCTCGCCGTCCAATGCGAGGGCAAGGTTGACGGCGAGGTCGGACTTACCGGACCCGGTGGGACCAACTACGGCTATGACCGGTGGGTGTGCCACCGGTCAGGCGCTGCGGACCGGCAGCGACGGCATGCCAAGCGAAACACCGGTGCGACCGGCTGCATTCTTTGCGCCGCCTGGCGCCGGCGCGCCGCACGAGTCCGCCTGCGACCTGTCCCAGGCGTCACCGGCACGTGAACGCCGGAGGCTGTAGTCCGCCACGGTGGGGTCGGCCACGAGGTGGAACGCTGCGGCTTCGGTGATGGTGACCGTGACGAGGTCACCTGGGCGGGGCGCCGGCGCTCCCTCAGGAACGGAGAAGTGCACCAGCCGCTGGTCCTGGGAGCGTCCGGACAGCCGGTGCGT
>JBKKDH010000052.1:0-4870 GCA_046708445.1 Arthrobacter sp. | reverse complement strand
ATTTCCGAGATTTCCCCGCGGCAGGTCCGTGGCCGGCTGGCGTCGCTGCAGCAGCTGGCCATCACCACCGGTATCTTCGCCGCACTCCTGTCCGACGCACTCTTCGCCACCACCGCCGGCGGCGCGGACCAGGCCTTCTGGCTGGGCTTGGAAGCCTGGCGCTGGATGTTCCTCGCCGCAGCGCTTCCCGCCGTGGTTTACGGCTGGATCGCCTACACCCTCCCGGAATCCCCGCGGTTCCTGGTGTTCCAGGGCAAGGAAGACGAAGCCCGCAAGGTGTTCGACTCCATCGCCCCGTCCGAGGACACCGACCGGCACATCCGCGAGATCCAGGACGCGATCGAAGAGGACAAGCTGGCCGGCCAGAAGGGCTCGCTCCGCGGGAAGACCTTCGGCCTGCAGGCAGTGGTCTGGATTGGCATCATCCTCTCCGTCCTGCAGCAGTTTGTGGGCATCAACGTGATTTTCTACTACTCCACCACCCTGTGGAAGGCGGTCGGTTTCCAGGAGAAGGACTCACTCACGATCTCCGTGGCCACGTCCGTCACCAACATCCTGGTGACCCTCGTGGCCATCGCCCTGGTGGACCGGATCGGCCGCCGCCCCATCCTGCTGGCCGGCTCCATCGGCATGGCGGTCTCGCTGGGCACGATGGCCGTGGCATTCTCCTCCGCCGTGGGCTCGGGCTCCGACATCTCCCTGCCGGGCGTCTGGGGTCCGGTGGCGCTGGTGGCCGCCAACCTCTTTGTGGTCAGCTTCGGTGCGTCCTGGGGCCCGCTGGTCTGGGTGCTCCTCGGCGAGATCTTCCCGTCCCGGATCCGTGCCCGCGCCCTGGGCCTGGCCGCCGCGGCGCAGTGGGTGGCCAACTTCGCCATCACGCTCAGCTTCCCCGTCATGGCCGCAGGTTCGCTGCCGCTGACGTACGCCATGTACGCGCTGTTCGCGGCGGCGTCGTTCTTCTTCGTGATGTTCAAGGTGCCGGAGACCAACGGCATGTCCCTGGAGCAGGCCGAGACACTGTTCGTGCGCAAGGGCTCCGCCGCCTGACCAGGCGCTCTCTACGCTCGTCAGAGCGTGAGCTTCATACCCTCGTGGCTGGCATCGAAGCCGAGCCGCTCGTAGAACCGGTGGGCGGACGTCCGGGACTTGTGGGTGGTCAACTGCATCATCGAACAGCCACGGCGCCGGGACTCTTCGATCGCCCACTGCACCATCAGGTTGCCGATGCCCAGCCCTCGAAGGCTGCCCGCCACCCGCACGCCCTCGATCTGCGAGCGCCACGACCCCCGCCGCGAAATTCCGGGCAGGAAGCTCAGCTGGAACGTGGCAACCACGGGACCGTCCCCTGACCCTGGCGGCACCAAATCACCCACCGCCAGAAGGTGGGACGGGTCGGCGTCGATCGCTTCAAAGGCCCGCTCGTAAGGTGCCATGTCCTCGCCGCGTTCGCGGCCGGCACCTAGGGAATCGTCCGCAAGCAACGCCACAATGGCGGGCAGGTCGCCAACGGAGGCGTGACGGAGGCGGAAGGTCCCGCCGTCGACGTCGGCAGTCAGCAAAGGGGCCAGGGCACGTGGGTTCCGGGTCACCCCACCAGCATTCCACAGTGCTGCGGGCGTGCGTGTACGGTGGAAAGGCTGATTTTGTAACCGCCATCACCCGTCCGGCGGACCACTCGAAGGATTTTTGCACATGTCTGAGCAGACAACCACGGGGCAGAGAACTGCCTCCAGCCGGGACAGCGAGCCCCACCTTTCACGCTCGCTGGGCAACCGGCACATCCAGCTTCTGGCCATCGGCGGTGCGATCGGCACCGGCCTGTTCATGGGCTCCGGCAAGACCATTTCGGTGGCGGGGCCGTCCGTGATCTTTGTGTATATGATCATCGGCTTCATGCTGTTCTTCGTCATGCGGGCCATGGGGCAGCTGCTGCTGTCCAACCTGGACTACAAGTCCTTCAGCGACTTCGCCGGTGACCTGCTGGGTCCCTGGGCCGGCTTCTTCACCGGCTGGACATACTGGTTCTGCTGGGTTGTGACTGGAGTTGCTGATGTGATCGCGATCGCCGGCTACGCCAACGAGCTGTGGCCCGGCATCCAGCTATGGATCCCAGGCATCGCCACCATCGTGATCCTGCTGCTGCTGAACCTGCCCACCGTCAAGGCGTTCGGTGAGACCGAGTTCTGGTTCGCCCTGATCAAGATCGTGGCCATCGTGGCGCTGATCGTGGTGGGCCTGGTGATGATCTTCACCGGTTTCACCTCGGATGCCGGCACGGCGAGCTTCACCAACCTGTGGAGCCACGGCGGGTTCTTCCCCAAGGAGTTCATGGGCTTCGTGGCAGGCTTCCAGATCGCCGTCTTCGCATTCGTGGGCATTGAGCTGGTAGGCACCGCCGCCGCCGAAACCAAGAACCCGGAGCACAACCTGCCCCGCGCCATCAACGCCATTCCCCTGCGCGTCATGCTCTTCTACGTTGGCGCGCTGATCATCCTCATGTCCGTCACCCCCTGGACCGAGTTCCAGGCCGGCCGGAGCCCGTTCATTGGCATGTTCTCGTTGGCGGGCCTTGGCATGGCCGCGATGGTGGTCAACCTCGTGGTGCTGACGTCCGCAATGTCGTCCGCCAACTCCGGCATCTATTCCACGTCGCGCATGGTGTTCGGCCTGGCCAACGACGGTGACGCGCCCCGGCTCTTCGGCCGTCTCTCCAGCCGCAAGGTCCCGCAGAACGCACTCTTCCTGTCCTGCGTGCTGCTGCTCGCCGGCGTGGCCCTGCTCTACGCGGGCAAGGACGTGGGCGTGGCCTTCGACATGGTCACCACCGTCTCCGCCGTCTGCTTTATGTTCGTTTGGTCCATCATCCTGGCCAGTTACCTGGTGTTCCGCAAGCGCCGGCCGCAGCTGCACAAGGACTCGCCCTTCAAGATGCCCGGCGGCATTCCGATGGTGTGGGTGGTCTTCGCCTTCTTCGCGTTCCTGGTCTGGGCGCTCACCACGCAGCCGGACACCCTGACAGCACTGCTGGTCACGCCGGCCTGGTTCGCGGTCCTGGGCGTGGCGTACGCCGTGGTCCGGAAGTCGCCGCTGCACCAGGCGCGGGTGGCTGAGTGGAAGGCAATGGCCGACGCCGAAACGTCCTCCGCCAGCCAGTCCGCCTGACCCAAACGCTCTCCCACTTCATGCAGGTCTATTCCAAACGCTCTCTCACTCAACCGGTGAGGGAGGATTGCCTCGTTTTCCGAGAAGCTCCGCCACAGCGCAAGTCCGACGCCGGCGCCCAGGGTGAGTGCCGGCGTCGTGATTGAGAGAGCGTTCAGGAAAAACCCGCAGGATCCGCGAGAGGGTTCCCGAAAAACCTGCAGGAAGTGAGAGAGCGTCTAGGCGGGGGCTTTCGCCCCCTCCGCCTGGCGCTCCTCCACCAAAGTGGACACGGCTTCGAACAAAGGATGCTCCGGCGCCAGCCCGGTGATCCGGGCAGTGGCGTCGGCCGGTGACGAGGAAGCCAGGATCTCCGCAAGTTCGGTGGCCTCGGCATCGGCTGGGTCGTTGAAGCGGAGGGCTGCGGCGATCGCACCCAGGAGCGCTTCGGGCACGATCCCGCGCTCGGCCAGCTCCGCGGCCGGACCGATGAATCGTTCGTGGCGGCTGAGTTTGCGCATCGGGGCGCGGCCTACGCGGTTCACGGTGTCCGGCAGGTGCGGGTTGGAGAACCGGACCAGGATCTTCTGGACGTAGGCTTCCTGCTCGTCATTGCTGAACCCGTGTTTGGAAACCAGCAGCTGCTTGGTTTCCTCCAGGACCGCGCGGACGTCCTCGGCGACATCCTGGTCGGCCATGGCTTCGGAGATCTTCTCCAGCCCGGCCTCAAAACCGAAGTACGCAGCGGAGGCGTGCCCCGTGTTGACCGTGAACAGCTTCCGTTCGATGTAGGGCGAGAGCTCGTCCACGAACGTCGCACCCGGGATCACCGGCGCCATGCCGCCGAACGGCGTCCGGTCGATGACCCATTCGTAGAACGTCTCCACCGTGACGTCCAGCCCCTGCCCGGGTTCCTGGTTGGGCACGATCCGGTCCACGGCGGTATTGGCGAACACCGCCGCGGCGTCCAGGGAGCCGGCGGCCTCGTCCCAGAGCGCCGCGACTTCGGCGCGCAGGATGTCTGTGGCGTTGATGGCGTTTTCGCAGGCCATGACCTGCAGCGGCGCCAGTCCGGCGTCCCGCGACGCGATGCCCCGGGTGATGGCGGGAGCCACGAACTTCAGGATGTGCGGACCGACGGCGGTGGTGACGATGTCCGCCGTCGCGATTTCCCGTACCAGCTCCGCATCGTGGGTGCCGGAGTTCAGCGCCCGGAAGTTGTCCACCGTCCGGACCGTGGGGTTCTCCCCCACCTCGTGGACGTCGTAGCTGTCAGCCGCCGCCAGCTGGCCGATGAGGTCCTCCGCAACGTCGGCGAAGACCACCTCATACCCGGCCTGGTGCAGCAGCAGCCCGACGAAGCCACGGCCGATGTTTCCCGCTCCGAAATGTACTGCCTTCACTATGCGTTGACCTTTCCGAACAGCTCCAGCACTTCATCCACGGACGTCGCGGCCTCCAGCTGGGCCACCTGGGCCTTGTTGGTGAAGACCTTGGCGATGGAGGACAGGATGTGCAGGTGTTCGTTGTTGATGCCGGCCACGCCCACTACGAACTTGACCTGCTTGCCGTTCCAGTCGATGCCCTCCGGATAGCGGATCACGGACACCGCGGACTTCATGATGTGGTCCTTGGCCGCGTTGGTTCCGTGCGGGATGGCGAGGTAGCTGCCCATGTACGTGGATACTGACTCTTCACGCTCGTGCATGGCAGCGATGTAGCCCTCGTC
>JBKKDH010000051.1:0-3111 GCA_046708445.1 Arthrobacter sp. | reverse complement strand
CAGGTTCTCGTGACCGTGCCGGTGTTCGCCCTGATGGGCCTTACCGACGAACCAGCCACCCTCGACGGGTACGGCCCGATCCCCGCGTCCATGGCCCGAAAGCTCGTTGCCGACGGCGCCAGCTCGTTCCACCGGGTCCTCACCGACCCCCGCGACGGCGCGCCGCTGGAGATCGGACGGGACAGCTACCGGGTCCCCGCAGCGATGCGGCAATGGCTGAGAATGCGGGACAGCAAATGCCCCTTCCCCGGGTGCTCGAACCAGTCGTTGGACAACGAAGCCGACCACATCCTCGCCTGGGCCGACGGCGGCACCACCGGCATCAGCAACCTCGGCCAGCCCTGTCCCAAACACCACCGCCTCAAACACACCACCGGATGGACACCCACCGGCGCCACTACCGATAAACCGCCCGGCTGGACCTCACCCAACGGCCGGCACTACCAAAGCGAACACCAGGACTGGGAACCACCACAATGGCCACCCCAAATCCTGGAAGGCCTCAAGGGCACGGACCCTTGTCCGGCCATGCCCGAAGTCCGTCCAGCCGGTGACGCCCGGATGGAAGACACGTTCGTGACAGACCACCCGGCGGAAGAACCATGCCGGAGTGGGCCTGGCTGCGGCGAGCCCTCGAAGAAACTGAGCCGAACGCTTATCCGTCAGTAGCTGGCTTCCGCTGGCTGTCTTTGCATCGGCTCGCAAACAGCGATTCGGCCTCGACATTGCCTTGGGGCCTGGTCGGCAGCCAGTCCTCCCAAGAGGTAGCGGCAAACCACAGCTGCGGGAAAGCACCTTCCCGCATATGCTGTACGGAAATCCGGCTCCCACCCCTATGGAGATCTCCCGTGCACACCGAAGCTACCGCCTCAGAATCAGCCAGCGACACGGCAGCATCCGGTGTGGAGCCACTCAGCCCTGACGCCTTCAAGACCCCCTACAGGGATCCTGTCTGGGACGGCCCCACAGACCCCATCCTGGTGCCGGACCACCTGACCGGACGCTGGGTGCTCTTCTACACCCAGCGCCGGGCCACGGAGACCGGCCTGACGGGCGTCGAGTGGGTGCATGGCACTGCCATCGGCGTGGCCCGTTCGTCCGACGGCGGAGTCACGTGGGCCTATCAAGGCACTCTGGACGGGCTGGTCCCGCCGGGAACCGAGCTGCCCGCCACACTGTGGGCTCCCGACGTCGTCCGGATCGGCGACCAATGGATCATGTACCTGACCGTCTTGGGCGGGCTACGGACCGACTGGACCGGCAACGCCGCCATCGTCCAGCTCGCCAGCCGTGACCTGGTCACGTGGGAGCACCTCGGCGCCATCGAACTGGACTCCCCGCGCGTCATCGACGCGGCAGTGGCCCGCTGCGGCGACGGCCGGTACCGGCTCTGGTACAAGGACGAGGCCCGCGGATCCAACACCTACAGCGCGGTCAGCAGCACGCCGGCCGATCCGTCGTCGTGGGTTCCCGAGGGGCTGACCATACCCGGGCGGCCCCACGAAGGGCCCAAAGTATTCAAACTTGAGGGTCAGTTCTGGATGATCGTGGACGAGTGGCGCGGGCAGGCGATCTATAGGTCGAAGGATGCCACAGGCGGCTGGACGCGGCAGGAATACCTTGACGGCCTCATCCTGACGGATCCTGAAACGGCCGACGGCGGTCCAGTAGTGGGCCGGCACGCGGACGTCGTGCCGCTGGAAGCCTCGGTCGATGGCAAGGAGCGCGCGCTGATCGTGTACTTCACGCATCCACACTGGAACGGCGAGGACATCGACGGCATGACCGCGGCCCCCAGTACCCACCTCAGCCACGTCCGGGCAGCCGTGCTGGAAGTCCACCACGGCAACCTGGTCTGTACGAACATCTGACACGTGGACAGCCCGTCGCATGCCACCGGCACGGGCAGGAACGTCGCCCCGGCACGACAAAGGGCCGAACTGCGGAACTATAAGCCAGCTGCTGCTGACACCGGTCCGCTGTTCGGCCCTGCGCCGGACTCGTGCACCCGGGTGGCGCCAGACGGCACCACCCGGATCCATTCAGGGAATTTCAGGCCCGCGGTGGATATCGGGCCCTGTGGAGCTCAGGCCCGCTGCGGCGAACCGAGCTCCACAGGGTCTTCGTCGGTGAGGTAGGCGAGTTCGGAGTGGGCTGCGAGGTCGATGCCGCGCATTTCGTCCTCGGGATGGATGCGCAGGCCAATCGACTTGTCAAGGATCTTGGCCAGGATCCACGTGATGCCGAATGAGTAGGCCAGGACCGTGACCGTGGCCAGCGCCTGGACCCCCAGCAGTTCAACGCCACCGCCATAGAAGAGTCCGCTCACACCGTTCGGGGCTGCATCGGTGGCGAACAGGCCAATCAGCAGGGTGCCGAGGATGCCGCCTACGAGGTGGACGCCTACAACGTCGAGCGAATCGTCATAGCCGAGGCGGAACTTCAGTTCGATGGCCAGGGAGCAGACAGCACCGGCGATGGCGCCGATGGCCAGTGCGCCAAGCGGGCTGACAGCGCCACAAGCCGGGGTGATGGCAACGAGGGCCGAGATCAGGCCGGACGATGCACCCATGCTCGTCGCCGCGCCGTGGCGGAGCCGCTCAACCAGGGCCCAGGCGAGGAGCCCGGCAGAAGCCGCGACGGCAGTGTTGAGGAAAACCACGGAAGCGGACTGGCCAGCCGAGAGCGCGGAGCCTGCATTGAAGCCAAACCAGCCCACCCAGAGCAGTCCAGCGCCAACGAGCACCAGGGGCCTGCTGTGCGGCTTGGTGTGTTCCATCTTGGGCCAGCCGGAGCTCTTGCCCAGGACCAGCGCCAGGGCAAGGGCCGCGGCGCCGGCGTTCATGCGCACAGCGGTCCCACCGGCGAAGTCGATCGCCTTGATGCCGCTCGCGATCCAGCCGCCGGTGACGCTGCCGTCAGCCGAGGAGAAAGCAAAGACCCAGTGCGCGATCGGGAAGTAGACGATGGTTGCCCAGATTCCGGCAAACAGCATCCAGGCGCCGAACTTCATACGTCCGGCTGCCGCTCCCGCAACCAGGGCCGTAGTGACACAGGCGAAGAACAGTTGGAAGGCGGCGAACAGGACCACCGGAATGGAGGCTGCCTCGT
>JBKKDH010000050.1:0-5404 GCA_046708445.1 Arthrobacter sp. | reverse complement strand
GCGGATCGGACCCGTCGTGCCAGGCCACGTCCGTGGGGATCCGCTCGCCGAAGTCTGTCTTGAAGGAATCCACGCCCTGGTTCAGCAGCGTGCGCAGCTTGTCCTGGTACCAGGTCACGGCGTCCGGATTGGTGAAGTCCACCAGCCCCATCCCCGCCTGCCGCATGTCCCACTGCCACACCGAGCCGTCCGCCCGCGTGACGAGGTAGCCCAGTTCCTCACCCTCGCGGAAAAGGTGCGAGCGCTGGGCGATGTACGGGTTGATCCAGACACACACCTTGAGGCCCCGCTCGTGCAGGCGCCTCAGCATCCCTTCCGGATCCGGGAAAGTGGCCGGATCCCAGACGAAGTCGCTCCAGTGGAACGCCCGCATCCAGTGGCAGTCGAAGTGGAACAGGGAGAGCGGAAGCTTGCGTTCGGCCATGCCGTCGATGAAGGACATCACGGTCTTCTCGTCGTAGTCCGTGGTGAAGGATGTGGACAGCCACAGCCCGTAGGACCATGCCGGCACCCGGGCCGGCCGCCCGGTGAGTTCCGTGTACCGGCGCAGGATGTCCTTGGGGGTGGGCCCGTGGATCACGAAGTACTGCAGCCGCTGGCCCTCAACGCTGAACTGAGTGCGGGACACCACCTCGGATCCAATCTCGTAAGAGACACGTTCCGGGTGGTTCACGAACACGCCATAGCCGGCGTTGGTGATGAAGAACGGCACGTTTTTATAGGCGAGGTCGCTCGAGGTGCCGCCGTCCTCGTTCCAGATGTCGATGGACTGCCCGTTCTTCACCAGCGGGCCGAACCGTTCCCCCAGCCCGTACACGTTCGTGCCCACGCCAAGCGTCAGCTGTTCGTGGACAAAGTGCCTGCCGTCGTCGTCGGTGATGACGCCGATGCTGCGGGGCACCGAACTGGTCAGCAGCCGGCCGTCCCCCACAAAATCCACGTTCCAGTCGCCCGTGGTGCTGATGTGCGCGGACAGGCCGCCGGAGGTGAACGTGGCCGTGCGGCCGTCGTTCGTGATGCTGACGTCCGCACCACCCTCCTTGAGCCCGAAGTGCGGACCTTTCTGCACGCCGCCCTGGAAGTGTTCGATGGTCACGCCAATGACGTCCGGCAGCGGCGACTCGAAGCTGATGGTCAGTTGCGGGCAGTTCAGGGCATCGCCGCGGGACCTGATTTTCTGCGTGGGCGCGTAGACGGTGAGCCTGTCGCCTGTGGTCTCCACATCGGAAACGTCCCGCGGGTGAAGGGCGGAGAGGCCCTTTTTGTGGAGCCAGTAGCCGTCCGTGAATTTCATGCCGTTCCTCTATTTCGGTCGTTCTTCAAGTTGGAAAGTTCTTGGCGTGCGGGTTCTTTGAGCACCAGCGCACCGAAGGGTTGCAGGGTCAGCTGGTCACCGTGGGCTGCGCCGGTGAGCACGTCCACGGATGCCCATCCGAGCCGGACGTCCTGCGGTTCGCCGGAGTGGTTCAGGAGGAACAGGTGCCCGCCGCGGCTGGCCGCCTCCACCTGGTCCGGCAACGGGGCGGCAAGGGGATAGGGGATTCCCGCCGATTCCAGCGCATCCGCCAGAACCTGTTCCAGGGCCTGCGGGGGAAGGTCGGCGCCTACATACCAGGAATGCCCGGCACCGGTTTGGTTGCGTACGACGGCGGGACGGCCTTCCAGCCGGCCCTCGCCAAAGTGCGCCACCACTTCGGCTGTGCTGGTGTTCAGTGCCAGGTCTTCCGCCCAGGTCCGTGCCTGCCCGGCGCGCGCCTCCCCAAACCGGATCCCGACCGGTGATCCGAGCGGGATCCATTCCTCGCCGTCCACGCCGAGCAGGTCCGCGAGTGCCCCTGGGAAACGGCCGGACGCGAGGTGGCCGTTACCGTCCGCAACTGCGCTGAAGGGCCCCACCACCAGGTGTCCTCCGCCCCGGACGTAGGTGCCCAGTGCGTCGGCATGTTCCTGGCCGAGCAGGAACAGGCTCGGAGCCAGGACCAGCTCAAACCGGCCCAGGTCCGCCGAGGGATGGACCACTTCGACGGCCAAGCCGCTCCTGTGCAGCGGCGCGTAGTACGCCTGAAGCTGCTCCAGGACCTGGAGCCGGTTGGTGGGAGTGTCCGGTGATTCTGCGGCCCACCAGCTGTCCCAGTCGAAAAGGACCGCGATCCTGGCCGTGCAGGGTGTCCCGGCCAGCTGGCGCAACGCTTGGAGGTCCTTGCCCAGGGCCGCGGCCTCGCGGAAGACCCGCGTATGCTCGCCCGCGAGCGGCACCACGGCGGAGTGGAAGCGTTCGGCACCGAAGCGGGACTGGCGGAACTGGAAGAAACAGATGCCGTCGGCACCGCGCGCGACGGCCGCGAGGGCATCAACCCGGAGTTCGCCCGGCTGTTTGGGCACGTTGTGCTCCCGCCAGTTCACCCCGGAGGTGGCGGACTCGATGAGGAGCCATGGGGTGCCGCCGGAAAGTCCCCGGCAGAGGTCGTGCGTCAGCGATCCAAACCGGTGCGAATCCGGGTCAGCCGGGTCGGTGTACCAGTCATTCGCCACAACGTCCGTCTCCTTCGCGAAAGCGAAGTAGTCTGCCCCGCGGAAGAACCCCATCAGGTTGGTGGTCACCGGGCTGGCGGTGTCGTAGCGACGGATGATGTCCCGCTCCGCGCAATAAAGGGACAGGAGTTGGTCCGAGGTGAAGCGTTGGAAGTCCAGTGCCTGGCTGGGGTTGATCAGGTACGGCGCCTTGCGCGGCGGCAGGATCTCGTCCCAGGTGCCGTAGTTCTGGCTCCAGAAGGAGGTGCCCCAGGCACTGTTGAGTCCGTCCAGCGTGGTGTAGCGCCGGGTGAGCCAGGCACGGAAGGCGAGCGCCGTCTCGTCGTCGTAGCTCACCTGTCCCAGCTCGTTGCCCACGTGCCACATCGAGACGGCGGGATGCCCCGCGTAGCGCCTGGCAAGGGACTCCGTGATGGCGGCAGCCGCCTGCCGGTACTTGGCGGATGAGGGATTGAACTGGTTGCGTGAGCCGTACCAGAGCCTGCTGCCGTCCGGATCAACGGGTAACGTTTCGGGGTACTCGTGGCCCAGCCAGGCCGGCGGCGATGCCGTGGGCGTTGCGAGGCAGACGCGGATGCCGCCGTCGTGCAGCAGGTCCAGGAGGCGGTCCAGCCAGCCGAAGTTCCGGGCACCTTCGCGGGGCTCCAGCAGGGCCCAGCTGAACACGCCCACGGTAACCAGGTTGATGCCTGCCTCCTGCATCAGCCGGATGTCCTCGGGCCAGGTCTCCGCCGGCCACTGCTCGGGGTTGTAGTCGGCGCCGAACAGCAAGCCGGTACGGTCCGTCAGGCTGGTCAGGCTGTGGCTGCTGGGATACATGGAAATCCTTGGTTAAATGGGGGTATGGACAATCGAAGGGCTTCAACAGCGGCGACGATCAACGATGTGGCCCGCGAGGCCGGTGTTTCCACTAGCACCGTGTCTTATGTGATGAGCGGGAAACGGACCATATCGAAAGAAACCCGGGAAACTGTCGAAGCGGCCATGCGGAAGCTGCGGTACAGCCCGCGTTCCAGCGCCCGGGCTCTGGCCTCGAGCCGGTCCAACGTGCTGGGGCTGGTGGTGCCCCTGCGCGCGGACGTCAATGTCGGAGTCGTCATGCAGTTCGTCACCGCGGTGGTCACCACGGCCCGGACGTTCAACCAGGATGTGCTGCTGCTGACCCAGGACGACGCCGGTAGCATCGAGCGCGTGACGTCGCAGTCCATGGTGGACGGGCTGCTCATGATGGACATCGAGGCCCGCGATCCGCGCATCCCGTTGCTGGCCAAGCTGCAGAAACCGGCCGTGCTGATCGGGATGCCGGATGATCCGCGCGGCCTGAGCTGCGTGGACTTCGACTTCGCCGCCGCGTCCCGGACCGCCGTCCGGCACCTGGCCGGGCTGGGCCATCGCGGCGTCGCGTTCATCGGTTCCCCGCCGGCGGCGCTGCGCCGGCACGCCACCTATGCGGACCGGGCCCTGAAGGGATTCCAGGATGCCTGCGCCGCGGACGACATCGCCCAGGTGTCCGTATCCTGCGAGGCGAACTCCGCTGACCTGGCGAAGGCGCTGGACAAGGTGTTCGACGGGCCGGAGCCCATCACGGCGCTGCTGGTCCACAATGAAGGCCTGCTGCCGATGCTGCGGGAGAACCTGGCCGTCCGCGGCCTGGCCATCCCGGCGGACGTCTCCGTGGCCGTGATTGCCCCGGCGGACGTTGCCATGGCCACCGCCCACCCGTGGACCGCCGTCTCGATTCCTGCCATGGACATCGGCCGGGCGGCCGTGGAGATGGTGATGGACCGGCTCAGCCTGGACAAGCCGGCCGAGCTGCGGCTCATCGCGCCCACCCTGACGGACGGCGAGACAACCGCTCCGGCCCGGGCCGCCGTCGGACCTCCCACCGCCGAGGGGTAACAGCACGCCGGTCATCCCTTCACCGCGCCGATCATCACGCCCTTGGTGAAGTGCTTCTGCACAAACGGGTACACCAGCAGGATCGGCACCATGGCCAGGACGATCACGGCCATCTGCAGCGCGGGGGAAGCCGCTGCGCCGTCGCCGACGTCGATCTGCCCGGGCACCGACACGCCCTGAAGCACGTAGGAGCGCAGCACCACCTGAAGGGGGTTCATGGCGCTGTCGTTGATGTAGAGGACGGCGTTGAAGAACGCGTTCCAGTAGCCCACGCCGTAGAACAGGGCGATCACGGCTGTCACGGCCTTGGACATGGGCAGCACGATCTGGGTCAGCGTGCGCCATTCGCTGGCCCCGTCGATCCGAGCGCTGTCCAGGATGCCCCGGTCGATCCCCATAAAGAATCCGCGCAGGATGATGATGTTGAACACCGAGATGCAGCTGGGCAAAATCAGCGCCCAGTAGGTGTTGATCAGGCCCAGGCTGGACACCAGCAGGTAGGCCGGGATGATGCCGGCGCTGAAAAACATCGTGATCAACAGGGTGAAGAGGATGGGGGTGTGGGCGAATGAGCCTGGCCGCGAAAGCCCGTACGCGCAGAGTACGGACACCACCATGCTCAGCAGGGTGCCGGTGGCGGTCACGCCCACGGACACCAGGACGGCCCGGGTGACCACCCCGCCGCTGAGGATCTGCTGGTACGCGGCCAGCGTGATCTCGCCGGGAATCAGCACCAGACCGCCGGCACGGGTGATGGTGGCCTGCGAGGAGATGCTGGTCAGCACGATCGTGTACAGCGGTCCCAGGACAGCAAGGACGACGGCGGCGAGCACCACTGCCTTGACTGTCTTCGCCATGCGCCCGGGTTCTTCGTCCCAGGCCGGCCGTTCCGGCCGGAGCCGCGGTTTGGTTGTTGTTGCGCTCATTTGGAATACACTCCGCTTTCGCCGAATATGTGGGCCATCTTGTTCGC
>JBKKDH010000049.1:0-6687 GCA_046708445.1 Arthrobacter sp. | reverse complement strand
CGCGTGACCGTCTCAACGATCTTCCGTGCTGAAACGTCAATGACCTCGTGGTCATATGACTTCAGCCGGATGCGGATTTTTTGTCCCGCCATGTCGCCTGACTCTCTTTCAGTCTGTGCTTCCCCTGGTTGGGGCTGCCCTGTTCACTTACTCGTTGTGTGGCTGCCGAAGCATTTGAAGTCTTAACTACCACCCGCCGCACAAACTGAATCCGGATGAATCCGGGTTCCTCACCTTGCCGGCGCAACCGACCCCCGCGGTCGGGCGTGTCGCGATTTTCACGCATACAAATCCGCAGTTCCATGGGGAGTGGGTTATGTTTGGTCTTCAACTTGGACCCTGGCACCCGGCATTATCCGGATCGGGACACGAAGAAGCGCTTGAACAACTCATCTAGTATGCCGGATATTATCCGCAGAAGCGAATCTGCCTGGCTATTGCCGCCCCCGGATCATTGCCTTCGGCAACCTGCGAATGGATGATGGGGGCATGACGGTCGAAAATGCTGCTTCCGTACGCGATCTCGCCGACCGGCTGCCGCCTTCCTTCACCTTGGGGGTTGCCGCAGCCGCCTTCCAGATTGAGGGGGCCCTGGCCGAGGACGGGCGTGGCCCCTCCGGCTGGGACGCCTTTGTGCAGAAGCCCGGGAGCATCATGGACGGCCACTCGCCCGCTGTGGCTTGCGACCACTACAACCGGTTCCCCGAAGACATCGCGCTCATGCGCGAGCTGGGCATTGATTCCTACCGGTTCTCCCTCTCCTGGCCCCGGATCCAACCAGACGGGCGCGGTGCCATCAACAGCCAGGGCCTGGCCTTCTATGACCGGCTGATCGACCAGCTCCTGGAAGCTGGCATCTCACCCATGGCCACGCTGTACCATTGGGACACCCCGCTGCCTCTGGAGCACGGCGGCGGCTGGATGAACCGCGCCACCGCAGAACGGTTCGCAGAGTACTGCGCAGTGGCCGGGCAGCGTTTCGGCGACCGCATCGCCCAGTGGGTAACGCTTAACGAGCCAGTGTCAGTGACACTCAACGGATATGCACTCGGCGTCCACGCTCCCGGGCGGGCCCTGATGTTCGACGCCCTGCCGTCGATCCATCACCAGCTCCTTGCCCACGGCCTCGGCGTGCAGGCCCTGCGTGCCGCGGGCGTCAAGGGAGGCATCGGAGTGACCAACCTGCACTCACCGGTGCGGCCCGCCAGCCGTAAGATCGGCGACAGGCTCGTGGCCAGGCTGTACGACCTGTTGATGAACAGAATCTATGCAGACCCCGTACTGCTGGGAAAGTACCCCAAGTTGCCCCTGGCATCGCGCCCCTGGCTCCACTCCATCGGAAAGCTGTCAGACGCTGACCTGAAGACCATCCACCAGCCGCTGGACTTCTACGGCCTCAACTACTATTTCCCCGTGAAAGTGGCCCTGGGACGCGGCATCACGCCCATTCCCGCCGACACCCACAAGGCCGTTGCCCAACTCCCCTTCCACGAAGTGGGGTACCCCGAATACCAAACCACCGGCTTCGGGTGGCCTGTGGCACCCGCGCATCTGGGCATACTCCTGGCGGAACTCCAGGACCGCTACGGAGATGCCTTGCCGCCGGTGTACATCACCGAAAGCGGCGCCAGCTTCCCGGAACCGGACCGCGTCAACGGCCCCCTCAAGGATGCGCGCCGAGTGAACTACATCGCCGATCATCTACGGCAGGCGGTCGACGCGACAGCTCCTGGCGGAATCGCCGAGGGCGTCGACCTTCGCGGGTACTACGTCTGGACACTCATGGACAACTTTGAGTGGGCCGCAGGCTACTCCCAGCGCTTCGGGCTGATCCATGTGGATTTTGAGACGCAGGAGCGGACACCGAAGTCGTCCTTCTACTGGTACCAGGCCCTGAGCAGGGAGCGGAAGAGGCTGCCCGGCTGAGCGCGGGGCAACCTCTCCAAGGCTGGCAAGGGCCGTCTGGCCGCCGTTGCCTTTTACTGGTTCTTTTTGGCCCGGTTGATGCGTTTGGCCCGGTCGATCTCATTCCGGAAATACTTCTTTGCCCAGAAAACCCCGGCAATAATGGCAACCACGACTGCCAGGAAAATTAGCCATTCCATGATGCGCTCCTCTCGATGCAAGCAAGAGTATCAGTGCTTGCTGAACGGCTCCCCGCCGTCCGGCCGGTCAGGTGAAGGCTGTCCGGGGGAAGGCTGTACCGCCGGTTTCTCCACAGCCGTTCCGCGGTTCAGCCGCCAGACTGCAAACACAATAAGCCCGACGGCGATCAGCGCCAGAAGCGCGAAAGTGTACTGACGCATGGCCCAGAGAATGCAGCCCGCCACTCCGGCGGCGCCCCACCAGACAAAGAGCCGTTCCCCCAGCCCCAGGCCTGCGAGCATGAGCCCGGCGAACAGGACCAGTACCCACAATTGCTGGCCTCCGGTACCGCCAAAAACAACACCCAGGCCGCTCAGTGTGAGCAGTCCGGCTGCAGCCCCCAGCAAGAGCCTGCCAGCGGTCCGCTGTCCCGTAGCGAAGCGCAGGGTGCCCAGGCCGGCTCCGGCGAGCACATACCACTGGGCGACCCAGAACGGGTCAGGCAGGCCGAAGGAGAGGCTATAGTCCAGGCCGAACTGTCCGTCCAGCTCAAAGATTGCCGCCCGCTGCACCGCGGCCACCACCACCACGAACCCAGCCTCGGCGACGACCCGGCGCGCCGTCCCCGGAGCCTCGAGGCAGGCCACTCCCACAGCCGCAGCCACGGCAACGGCCGCTGCCCATGACGTCGCGTCGGGCCGAACACCGGTCAACGCAACAATGCAGAGCCCAAGGAAGGCGGCTCCAGACAACGACCAGCGGCGCACCGGGTCAGCTGCCAGCTGTTCACTGCGGTACAGCCGTGCGCCGTACAGCCCAGCAGCTGACAGTCCCGCGCCGCAAAGCCACGGAAGATACTGGCCCCACTCCCCCGGAACGTCCCGGAAGGCGGCATCTGCCAGCTGCGTGCCGCCGGCCAGGGCAGCAAGCGCAGCAGGCGCATACAGCCAGGGCAGCCCCTCAACATGGGAGGCAGTGAAGCACACCCCGGCGACGACCAGCAGTGCGGCACCGGCCACCCAGTCCGAGGCCATCGGGGCAACCAAGATGGCCGTCACCGCAAAAGGGCCCGCGGCGCCAAGCCACAGCCAGTGGTCGACATCCGTCACTGCCACGTTGCGCCCCTGCCGCAGCACGCCGGCGACTGAAGCAACCATCGCGGCAAGCAACAGCACTGCCGCCGTACCTGTATGGTCCAGGACGGGAGCTGCCAGGAATGGTGCGCTGTCCGGCTGGCTGCCATTGGCGAAGCTGACCACGGGACCCAGGGACAGGACACCGAACAACAGCGCGTAGATCCCGAAATAGAGGGATCCCCGTGCGGCAAAGAACCGGCTGGCCACGACTGCGGAGGAGGACAGCAGAACCAGTTCCAGGAGTACCACCCAGCGCCCGCCGTCGTCGTCGGGAATCCTGCCCCAGCCGGACTGGGCCTGCCAGGCGTAGACGAAAGGCAGCAGGGCCTGGCCCGCCAGCGTGATCCAGACGGCCGCCTGCTGGAACGGAACCTCGGCCAGCCGTGAACGCATCAGCCAGCGGACTCCGTGCTGCGCGGCAAGGACAAAGGCGAACGTCACTGAGACTGCGGTCGGAGAAGCCGTGGCGTCGTAACTGAGGACAGCCGCGAGGGCCGCTGTGAGCAGCCTGGCTCCTGCAAAATACCAGCCCTTCCGGACAGGCTCTCCGGATGCCACCACCATCAAGGCAGCGAACACGGCAAAGATCCCCAGCACGAGTTCAATCACCAACAGGTCACCGCCGCTGAACGCCAGCAGGATCACCAGCGACGACGGCGCGAACCAGACGGCGGCGCCCCTGGCCCTGAAAGCGTAGCCCGAGGCCACTGCGCAGATTGCCGTCACAGCAGCGGCGAAGGGCGCCTGCCATCCGTCCACGTCCACCGCCAGCAGCGCCGCCGACGCCATCAGCTGAAACAGCAGCACCACGCCCGGATCCGCAAGCACTCCCCGCGGAGCCTTCCCCCGCACGACGGCGGTCACCGGGAAAACCAGTTGGATGGCCAGGAAGAGGACCAACACTGTGACCGGGCGGAGTTCATCGACCCCAATGACGGTTGGTCCGGCCTCGCGCTGGAAAAGGTCAAAAGCAGTCAGCACCAGGACCGTGGCTGCTAAACGTCCCAGCCACCAGTAGGTCCAGCGATGCTGCCGTGCGCGCAGCCGGAGGCCGGAAGCGGCCAGATAGCCGAGTACCAGCAAGAGCGCGACGTCCCCGGCTGCCTGGCTTACAGCGAGGAATGAAACGGGGACACACAGCATGGAGGTGGCCAGAGGCAGGGCCTCCCACACCGTCGGCGTCCATTCACTGGCACTGGCCGGCCGGGGTACCGCCAAGAGGCCGATCAGGATCGCGGCCAGCAACTGGATGAAGACGGCGGCCTGGATCCAGCCGTGGCCAGGCGTTGCATCAAGGAGCACCAGCAGGACGACAGTGGCCAGGCCGGCCACTCCGAAACCCGCAACGGTAGCCTCCGGCGCCAAGGACCCGGCTCCGTAGCGTTGGAGGACGGCCGAAAACAGCTGCTGGCACACCAGCGCCACCAGCAGGGCGAAGACCGAGACGGTGACACGGTCCGGGTGGGCATCAAGCATCGCGGCAACAGTGAAAGGTACCGCCAAGGTCATCGCCACCCTGGCGCCGAGCGCCAGATTCCTTCGCAGCGCGCCGGCGGCGAAGAACGCCCGGACAGCCCAGAAAAGGAAAGCCAATGCCAGCATGATTGCCACAGCCCATGCCCCCATGGCGTGGCCAAGCACACCCACGAGGAGCAAGGACGCCACAGGAGCCCATTCGACTGGTCCACTCAACCGCGCCGCCAACACAAATCCGGTCGCCATAGCCATGGCCACGGGCATCCACAGCGGAACGTCACCCACTTGGCCGAGCGTTCCGTACCGGTAGAACTCCGCGGCAAGCACGAGGCTGGCATACACCAGCGTGGCCAACAGCTGGATGCTGAACGTGGCCAACGCGTCCACGGGCCACCGGCTGCGCATCGTGCCCGCAGCCGTTTCGGCCTGATCGTGCGGGCGCTCAGCTTCGGGGTACCAGTGCCCCAGCCTGGCAGCGGCGAGAGCCACGGCCACACCCTGGACGGCGAGGACGG
Source organism: Arthrobacter sp. (assembly GCA_046708445.1). GTDB lineage: Bacteria > Actinomycetota > Actinomycetes > Actinomycetales > Micrococcaceae > Arthrobacter. The sequence continues at coordinate 1,475 of JBKKDH010000049.1, read as the reverse complement.
CTGCCGCGGCCAGAAAGGCGTCGCTGCCCCGGCCTGTCAGGTGCCAGACTTCGACGGCGGCGGCGAGCGTCAGGGATATCCGCGCCGCGTAGAAGTTGACAAGCCTGAGGCGGCTGCCCGGCACGGCCGCCATCAGCCCAAAGTAGCAACCGCACATGGCCATGACGAGCGCGTATTCGGTCTTGTCCAACAGCAGCGGAACGCACGTGGCTGCGGCTGCGACGGCAGGCACCACCAACGGATGCAACACCATCAGGGGCCTGGCGTAGACCGGGGGAAGCCAGCCGGGCTTGGCGAGGGCCAGTAGGGTCAGCAGAACGGCCACACAGATCAATGCGGCGAAGTACCAGACGAGGGCACCGCCCAGGACTGAGACCCCGGACCAGGCAGTGGATGCCACGAACGTGAGCGACAGGTAAACCAACACCCGGCTCTCCAGGCGGACAGCGGCAGCGACGTAGGCCGCGGTCCCGATCAAGGAAGTGATCAGCCAGGCGGTGGGGCCATGGTGAAGGGCGAAGTTGTACAGGGCGAGTCCCGTCACCGGGACCAGGGCCAGGCCCGTTCCTGCAAAGGCCACCGCCGCCGGCCGGAGGCGTGGCACACGGGTGTGGAGGACAAATCCCGCGGCATAGAAGGCAGCCGTAACTACGCAGACTCCGGCGAAGCGAAGCATGGGCGGAAGGCTGGTTCCAATAAACAGGGCCGCCGCGGCGACCAGGAGAAGGCTGGCGACGTAGAGCGTGATGTTGATGTTCTGCCGGTCCCGCTTCTCATGCCGCGCTTGTTGTTCTGCCGGTGTCTCCTCAGGCTGGAATGCGGCAGGGCTGGAAAACGGCGGGACTGCATGGTCAACGTGGGACCCTGCTGCCGGACGTGCGGCCCCTGCAGCAGCCAGTACGGGGTGAGACGCTTCCGCAAGACGGGTCGGCACGCCGGCAGCCAAGGGTAAGGGCAGTTCGGCGACCGGTCCGGGGGTAGCGACGGAAGCAAAGTTGTAGGCCGCCGCAGGTTCCGCAGAGGCTGCGTTACCCGCTGGCGGCGGAGTACCTGGCGACGAAGGGCTGACAGCCTGCCGCGTTGCCCCCATCTTTGCCATGGCGTCCAGCCAACCCTGCAGGTGCCCGGCGCGATAGCCCGCTTCATAAGATTCGTCCCGCATGATGAACCCTCTCCGACGGGCAGGTTGGTTCCGGCCCAATTAATCCAGTGATTGGATTAATTGTAGCAAAGAACAGCCCCGCTGCACTAGCAGCGGGGCTGTTCCAAACTTTGCGTCAGGCCGTCAGACGGCCATCGGCTCCGTGATCAATAAGTATATTACTTGACGATCTTTGTAACGCGTCCTGAACCAACGGTGCGGCCGCCTTCGCGGATAGCGAAGCCGAGGCCCTCTTCCATGGCGATGGGCTGGATGAGCGCAACGGTCATCTCAGTGTTGTCGCCAGGCATAACCATTTCCGTGCCTTCCGGCA
>JBKKDH010000048.1:0-3349 GCA_046708445.1 Arthrobacter sp. | reverse complement strand
TCCCGGTGGATCCGGCGCTCATGGTCCCGGGTGACTTCTCCATCGAGGCCGGCGAGGCCGGAACACGGAAGCTGCTGTCTTTGGACGACCGGCCGACGGCGATCTTCACCGGCAACGACGACCAGGCCATGGGCGCCTACCGCGCGGCGCGGACCGCCGGGCTGCGCATCCCGGAGGACCTGTCCATCATCGGCTTTGACGACATCCCGGCGGCGGAGTGGTTCGAGCCGGGCCTGCCCACCATCCGCCAGCCTGTGGTCCAGATGGCCGAGACCGCCATGCGCGCGCTGCTCCGGCACCTGGACGGCGACGAGGAACTCCCGCAGCGGATCGAACTGGGAACGGAACTGGTGGTCCGGGGCTCGACGGCGGCACCGCACAAGTAGGGAGGCAGCGCGGAAGTAGGGAGCGCCCCCCGACCGGGACGCTCTCTCACTTAATGTCAGTTTTTCCAGGACGCTCTCTCACTTAATGTCGGTTTTCCCCGAACGCTCTCGCACGCCGTGCGGGGATTCAGGCCGTAGCGCGGCGACCGGGAAACGCGGTCCGCACCTGCTGCCGGAACGTCTGCGGGCTGCGGCGGTTGACGGCGATGACGGCGGACAGGCCGGTCAGCAGCACGATGGCACCGGCCGCGGCCACTGACCAGCGGGCGCCGAACTCCGTGCCGATCCACCCCAGCAGCGGGGCCCCCACGGCGGTCCCGCCCTGCAGGATGGCGAGGTACAGGGCAAGCACCCGTCCGCGGAACTGTGGCTCCACGGTGAGCTGGATGGTGGTGTTGCAGCTGTTCAGGAAGGTGATGCAGGCCAGTCCGAGCGGAACCAGTACGGCGGCGTAGAGCCAGAACGACGGCGACGCGCTAGCTAGCAGCGAAAAGATGCCCACTCCGAGGGCCCCGCCCAGGAGGAAACGCAGCCGTGGGCCTGACCGGCGGGCGGCGAGCAGGGCGCCGGTCAGCGTCCCGACCGCCATGACCGAACCGAGAAGCCCGAATTCCCCCGGGCCCGCCCGGAATTCCACGGTGGCCATCAGCGCGTTGGTGATGGCGAAGTTCATGCCGAAGGCCCCGATGACACTGACCATGACGAGGATGAGCACCAGGTCCGGCCGCTGCCGCACGTAGCCCAGGCCGTCCATCACCGGGTGCTTGGTGCGCGCTGCGGGAGCGGCCAGGGTCAATTCAGAGGTGCGGATCCGCAACAGCGAGATGATGACGCCCGCGAAGCTAAGGGCGTTGAGCAGGAAGACCGGTCCCGTTCCCACCCAGGCAATGAGCACGCCGGCGATGGCAGGGCCCGTGAGCCGGGCGGTGTTGAAGGACGCGGAGTTTAGGGACACGGCGTTGGTGATGTGCTCGCGCCCCACGAGTTCGGACACGAAGGCCTGGCGGGCCGGCGCATCAATGGCGCTGGCCAGACCGAGACACAGCGCGGCCAGATAGGCATGCCACAGCTGGGCGTTGCCCGTCACCACCAGGAGTCCGATGGCAAGCCCGCAGAAGCCCATGGCAACCTGGGTCCACAGCAGGATCACGCGCTTGCGGTACCGGTCCGCGAGGACGCCCCCGTAGGGGCCCAAAAGCAGGCTGGGCAGGAACTGCAGCCCGGTGGTGATTCCGACGGCGGTACCGGAGTGGTCGGTGAGGACAGTCAGTACGAGCCAGTCCTGCGCGATCCGCTGCATCCACGTGCCGACGTTGGAGACGAGCGCCCCGCCCGCCCAGATCCGGTAGTTGCGGTTCTCCAGTGCCCGGAACATGGCGCTCATCGGGCGCTCATCTCCTGCATGATGTGTGCGGCCCGGCTGAGGACCAGACGGTCCTCCTCGCTGAGCCCGGCGACGCGCTGGGCCAGCCACGCGGTGCGTTGGCTGCGCGCCTCGGCCAGGACGGTTTCGCCGGCAGGGGTGATAGCGATCTGGGTCTGGCGGCCGTCCTCCGGATGCGGGGACCGCGACACGAATCCCTGTTCCGTGAGCGCATTGACGATCCGGGTCATCGACGGTGCCTGCACATGCTCGCTTTCAGCCAGTTCGCGGAGGGTCTGGGATCCGATGCGGAGGTGCGCGAGCACCGTGTACTGGCCCGGGGTGATGACATCGCCGGTTGCCTCGATGCGCAGCCGGCGGGACGTGCGCATGACGGCCGTGCGAAGGTCGATCGCCAACATGTCCGGCTCGATGCTGTCCGCGGACTCGTAATCCGTCTCTGTGGTGGTGGTCATGGGGGTTCGGTATCCTCCCGCAGATAGTTAGCACTGCTAATTAGCTCTGCTAACCATCATGCTCCGCGGTTGTTGTCCGAGGCAAGTAATGTCCGGCACCTCACACTGTCCGGCCGCCGGTTGCTCTGAATCGCAGTGATAAGTGGCGGCATTTTCACAGCGCTAAATGTCGCCCCCGGTGCCCGTAAACCGAACCTTTAACGTGATATGCGATGGTTGACCCGAGAGACGTTCACAGGAGACCTCTCCGACGAGGAAGGTGAAGAGCGAGGGCGGCAATGGTGGGAAGCCCGCCAGTCGATCCGGCCCCTGCTCCATTCGGGCGCTGAGCGCCTCATCGATATCAACGTGCACGATGGCATCATCGACGGTGATCTCCAGGTTGGCTATGAGTGGTTGCACGCCCGCTACGAGGGTGCCACGCTGAATGTTGTCGAACCGGGGTTCGGTGAGGCCGGCCCCGCCTTCGAAATGCTCCGGGACGAACTGGCACTCCAACAGGGCTCCTTCGTTCACAGCGTGATCACTTGGCCGCACGGAGAATTCGACATCGTGTTCCGTTCCGTAAAACTGGCCCGCACTCCAGGCCGCGGCACGCAGCGTGACGCACTCTTCGCCCGCAAAGAGCCGCCCGAGTCGCGGGCCAACCAATGAAGGTGATGTGCACGGAGTTCAGCACAAAAATCAGGTCCGTCGCTGCTGAAATTGCAGGTACAACATATGCTCAACCATGAACCTGCCCAAGACGCGTATACCCGGTAAGTGCGTGTCAAGCCCGTAGTTTGGTGAGGGTGGTTGCCTGTTCGAGCCAGGCCAGGTCCGGGAAGCCCACCGATCTACGGGAGCGATCGGGGCCCTCCGCCTCATCCTGACTTCGATTGCTCTATCGGCATACTCGTCCTGCTCAACCGGCCCCGTGAAGGATCGTTTATCGGGCGTCAGGTCTCATCGGACGTCACAACGAGACGTTCAACCTCATCCGCCAAATCTGGGACCGGTCGACGACCATCGAGTTCGAGGGTCGCCCCGGTCCGAAGCAGAGGCTCGACGTCGAGTATGTATTGGCGGATCGCGGACTGGTCTGCCTCTGAGTTGCCGTAGGGATTGTTCGTACGAACCGAGAC
>JBKKDH010000047.1:0-2624 GCA_046708445.1 Arthrobacter sp. | reverse complement strand
CCGCTCTACTGGGGAACACCCTGAACCGTCCCTGAGATACCCCCGGTTCGGGCCGGAATCGGGTCCGGGGAACCCTGATCCGTGTTTGGATTGTCACATGAGCACAGCCTTGACCCGCCCACCGCTGGTCCGCAGCAGCGACCGCATCATTGCGGGCGTGTGCTCCGGCCTCGCGGCGCATCTGGGCTGGCCCGTGAAGACCGTCAGGATCGGCATGGCGCTCGCAACGTTGGCCGGCGGTGCCGGCTTGGCCTTCTACGCGTGGCTCTGGATCATGGTCCCCACTGCTGACGAAAGTGCCCGGCGCAACGCCCGGCGTCCGGCGTCGCCCATAGCCCCGGCCGTGAGCCTTGACCCGGCTATCAGCGCCCCGCCGGCCCCAGCGCAGGCACAGCCGGCTGGCCCGCCCACTGGTGCTCCACCGCGGGGAATGCACGACGTCGGTGCTTCCGCCCCCGCCGCCGCGTACGGCGCCGTTGCCAGTGGTCCGGTTGCCTATGGTGCCGCTTGGTCGGACCAGCCCATGCCCGGCTACGGCCCGGTCACGACCGGCTACGGTGCGGCTGTGCGGCCGCCGTGGTTCCGGGTCCGCAGCATGCGGTATGGCAAGGAGATCCTGCTGGGAGCCGGGCTCCTCCTGGTGGCGGGAATCCTGATCGCGCAGCTCCTTGGTGTCGACGTACCCCTGGGGACGCTCATCCCCGCCGCTGCCGTGCTGGGCGGCGCTGCCATCGCCTGGATGCAGCTCGACGAGACCCGCCGCGCGGGGCTCGTGGACAAAACCAAGGCCGACCAGGCCGGCGGCTGGGCGCGACTGGCAGCCGGACTGGCCCTGGTGGTCGCAGGCGTGCTGGTGATGGTGTCCGGTTCAGGATCATGGGAACAGACCTGGCTGGCGCTGCTCGCCTCGGTAGCGGTGCTGGGCGGTGTGGTGCTGGTGCTGCTTCCCTGGGCACTCAAATTCTGGCGGGACCTGGAATCGGAGCGTGCCGGCAGGGTCCGCGAAACCGAACGGGCAGAGATCGCGGCCCACCTGCACGACTCCGTACTTCAGACCCTCGCCCTGATCCAGCGCCGGGCCGGCAACGAACACGACGTGGTCCGCCTTGCCCGGGCGCAGGAGCGTGAACTCCGGGGCTGGCTGTTCCAGGACCCGGGCCGCGACGCCGGGCAGCTCTCCGAACGGATCAAGGCAACGGCGGCCGAGGTGGAGGACCTCCTGGGCAACGCCGTGGAGGTGGTGAGCGTGGGGGACACGGCCATGACTGAAGCCCACGAGGCCCTGGTGCAGGCCAGTCGCGAGGCGATGCTGAACGCCTCCAGGCACGGCGGCGGGTCCGTGTCCGTGTACCTTGAAGTCTCGAACGGCCGCACCGAAGTGTTCGTCAAGGACCGTGGACCCGGCTTCGAACTCAACGATGTGCCCGAGGACAGGCTGGGCGTCAGGGAATCGATCATCGGACGCATGAAGCGCCACGGCGGGACCGCCTCCATCATCAGTACACCGGACGGAACCGAGGTGCGGCTGGGCCTGCCTGCGCTTCAAACGGACAACGCGGAAGGGAAAACATGAACAACGCACAGGGGACCGGACCCATTCGCCCCGCTCAGCCGGTCCGGGTGGTGATCGTGGATGACCACGCCATTTTCCGCTCCGGGCTCAAGGCGGACCTTGACGCGAGCATCCAGGTGGTGGGCGAGGCCGCCACTGTGGAGCAGGCTATTGCCGTGATTGCCCAGGAGCGTCCGGAGGTGGTGCTCCTTGATGTGCACCTGCCCGGCGGCCTGGGCGGCGGCGGGCGCGAAGTCATTTCCGGTTCTGCCGCCCTCCTGGGGACGACCAAGTTCCTTGCCCTCAGTGTCTCGGACGCCGCGGAGGACGTTGTGGCGGTCATCCGGGCGGGCGCGCGGGGGTATGTCACCAAGACGATCTCCGGTGCCGAGATCACCGACGCCGTGTTCCGGGTGGCGGGCGGGGACGCCGTGTTCTCGCCCCGGCTGGCAGGTTTTGTGCTGGATGCCTTCGGTACCGCCCCGGCGGACATTGCCGACGACGAACTGGACAGGCTCTCCGCCCGCGAACTGGAAGTCATGCGCCTGATAGCCCGTGGCTACAGCTACAAGGAAGTGGCCAAGGAGCTCTTCATCAGCATCAAAACCGTGGAAACCCATGTCTCCGCGGTGCTGCGCAAACTCCAGCTCTCCAGCCGGCACGAGCTCACCAAATGGGCCGCCGAACGCCGCCTCCTCTAACCCACCCCGGACGCTCTCTCGCATAATGTGCCTTTTTCCACAACGCTCTCTCACTTCCGGCGGCTTAAACGCAAACGCTCTCTCACAGGGTGAGAGACCGTTTGCGTTTTCCGTGCAGGAAGTGAGAGAGCGTTCCTACTTGGCTTTGCCGAGGAAGTCCTGGAGCCGGGCCACGCCGGTGGCCAGGTCTTCGTCGCCGAGGGCGTAGGAGAGCCGAAGGTAGCCGGAGGGGCCGAACGCCTCGCCCGGCACTACTGCCACCTCAATCTCATCCAGGATCAAAGCGGCGAGTTCGGCGGAGGTCGACGGCGTTGCGGCGCCTGCCGCCGTCGGGAATTCCTTGCCCAGCAGCGCCCGGACGTCCGCGTAGA
>JBKKDH010000046.1:0-4741 GCA_046708445.1 Arthrobacter sp. | reverse complement strand
TCAGACATGGCAGCAGCAATGAAAGGCGGCACCCTTCCGTGAAGTTCAGAGTCGATCGGGACGTCCTGGCAGAAGCCGTCACCTGGACAGCCCGGTCGTTGTCTCCGCGGCCGCCGGTACCGGTCCTGTCAGGCCTGCTCCTCAAGGCTGAGGCCGGCACCGTAAGCCTTTCGAGTTTCGACTACGAAACCTCGGCACGGCTTGAAATCCCCGCTGACATCGCGGTGGAAGGCACCATCCTGGTATCGGGCCGCCTCCTGGCCGACATCTGCCGCAGCCTGCCTTCGGCTCCCGTTGACGTGGAGACGGACGGCAACAAAGTCACACTCACGTGCCGCCGCAGCAGTTTCCACCTGGCCACCATGCCGGAAGCCGAGTACCCGCCCTTGCCGGCGTTGCCCACCATCAGCGGCACGGTCCCCGGTGATGCCTTCGCCCAGGCTGTTTCCCAGGTGATCATCGCGGCCAGCAAGGACGACACCCTCCCCATCCTGACCGGCGTCAGGATGGAAATTGAGGACGATCTCATCACCCTCCTGGCCACCGACAGGTACCGGCTGGCGATGCGTGAAGTTCCGTGGAAGCCTGTCACTCCGGGAATTTCCACCAGCGCGCTGGTCAAGGCAAAGACCTTGAACGAGGTTGCCAAAACACTGGGCAACAGCGGTGACATCAACCTTGCCCTGGCGGATGACGACAGCCGGCTCATTGGCTTCGAAAGCGGCGGCCGCACCACCACATCGCTGCTGGTGGATGGCGACTACCCCAAGATCCGTTCGCTTTTCCCCGACACGACGCCCATCCATGCCACAGTGCAGACCCAGGAACTGGTCGAGGCCGTGCGGCGCGTGTCTCTGGTTGCCGAACGCAACACCCCGGTGCGCCTGGCCTTCACCGATGGCCAGCTGCACCTCGACGCCGGTACCGGCGAAGATGCGCAGGCCTCCGAAGAGCTCGAGGCACAGCTGTCCGGCGAGGACATCACCGTTGCGTTCAATCCGCACTACCTGGTGGAAGGACTGAGCGTCATCGAAACCAAGTACGTCCGGTTCTCCTTCACCACCGCGCCCAAGCCAGCGATGATCACCGCGCAGGCTGACGCCGATGGCGAAGACCAGGACGACTACCGCTACCTGGTCATGCCCGTCCGCCTTCCCAACTAGTCCCCACCGCCACCCTCGCCTCGCAAGCTCGGCCAGGGAACCCTGGCGGCGTGGGCCCAGACAGTTGTTGTCGTTCTCGGCCCCAAAACGACAACCGACACCCAGCGCAGAAAAGAGATCCACCGTGCACATCGGACTGATCGGCCTTGGCAAAATGGGTTTCAACATGCGCGAACGGCTGCGCAAGGGTGGAATTGAGGTCACTGGCTTCGACCGTAATCCTGACGTCACCGATGTCTCCTCGCTGGACGAACTGATCGCCGCCCTTCCGACCCCGCGGCTCATCTGGGTCATGGTCCCGTCCGGCGACATCACGGATGCCGTCATCACCGAACTCGGGAACAAACTCAACGCCGGCGATCTGGTGATCGACGGCGGCAACTCGCGGTTTACCGAGGACCAGAAACACGGTGCCGCGCTGGCCGAAAAGAGCATCCGCTTCGCCGACTGCGGCGTCTCCGGCGGGGTGTGGGGCCTCCAGAACGGCTATGGCCTGATGGCCGGCGGCGATGCCGCTGACATCGAACGGGCCCTCCCGGTCTTTGATGCCCTCCGCCCGGAGGGTGACCGGGCCGACAGCTTTGTGCACGTTGGCGGGGTCGGCGCCGGCCACTACGCGAAGATGGTCCACAACGGCATCGAGTACGGCCTGATGCAGGCCTACGCCGAGGGCTACGAACTGCTCGCTGCCAAGGACATCGTCAACGATCTCCCCGGCACCTTCCGTGCCTGGCAAAAGGGAACGGTTGTCCGGTCCTGGCTGCTGGACCTGATGGTCAAGGCACTTGACGAAGATCCTGGCCTGGCCACCATCGACGACTACGTCGAGGACTCCGGCGAAGGCCGCTGGACCGTGGAAGAGGCGATCGCAAACGCAGTTCCGGCCCCGGCCATCACGGCCGCACTTTTCGCCCGCTTCTCCTCGCGGGAAGACAATTCCCCTGCCATGAAGATGGTTTCGGCGCTGCGCCACCAGTTCGGCGGGCATGCCACCCGCCCCGCCAAGTAGCACCCGTCCCCGGGACCCGCGGGTCCCGAGAAACCTGAAGACCGCGTGTACCTAGAACACCTCTCACTGACAGACTTCCGCAGCTACGCCCAGGTTGACCTTGCCCTGGAACCCGGCGTCACGGTGCTGGTGGGATCCAACGGGATCGGCAAAACCAACCTGATGGAGGCCATCGGCTACCTCGCCACCCTCAGCTCGCACCGTGTCAGTGCGGACGGCCCGCTGCTGCGTTTCGGCACAGACCGCGCGCTGGTCCGTGCCCGGCTGGTCCGCGGTGGCCAGACCACGGTGCTCGAACTTGAAATCAATGCCAGCAGGGCCAACCGTGGCCGGATCAATCGCAGCAATCCCGTCCGTGCCCGCGACCTCCTCGGCATCTGCCAGACAGTACTGTTCGCCCCTGAGGACCTGGCGCTCGTTAAGGGTGATCCGTCCAACAGGCGCCGCTTCCTCGATGAGCTGCTGGTCAGCCTGATTCCCCGGCACGCGGCAACCCGCAGCGACTACGATCGTGTCCTGAAGCAGCGCAATGCCCTGCTGAAGTCTGCCCGGACTGGCAAATTCACTGCGGGGCATGAATCCACCCTTGACGTTTGGGACCAGCACATGGCCCGTGCCGGTGCAGAGCTGCTGCATGCGCGGCTCGAACTGGTGGAACGGCTTCGCCCGCACCTGGCAAGTGCCTACGAGCAGCTCACGGACGGATCAAAAGCTGCCGATGCGGCCTTCCGCTCAAGCCTTCAGAACATGATGGACGACGACGACGGCGCAGCACCGGGTGCGGCCCTTCCGTCCCCCAGGGGCGAACCGGGCCAGGAAGACCTCCGCACGCTGAGCATCGAGGAGCTCACCGAAACGTATGTCCGGGCTTTCGCCGCGTCCCGCCGCAAGGAACTTGAACGGGGTATTTCGTTGGTGGGCCCGCACCGGGACGAACTGGAACTCGTCCTCGGCGAAGCTCCGGCCAAGGGATACGCCTCACACGGGGAAACGTGGTCCATGTGCCTTTCCCTCCGGCTTGCCTCCTACTATGTGATGCTCGACGACGCCCGCACCGGCGGATCCGCTCCCATCCTGATCCTCGATGATGTTTTTGCTGAGCTCGATGTCCAGCGCCGGCGTAAACTGGCGGCAATAGTCTCCGGTGCAGAACAGGTACTGGTAACTGCCGCCGTCGACGCCGATATTCCGGAGGAACTCTCCGGCCGGCGGGTGAAGGTCATCCCGGGAGGAATCGATGAATAAGGATGAAAACGGCGGCCTCCAGCCCGGCCGGGATCCTGACAACATCGACGCGCCGCAGGCGGCGCTGAACCGGATGCGCGAGGCGGCAGCGGCACGCGGGGAGATCCGGCGCAAAGCACCGCCCACCGCCGGCGCCGGCAAAACAAAACGCGGCGGCATCCGGGACACCCGCGGTTTTAGCCAGTTTCACTCCACCGGCCGGGATCCCCTGGGCCTGGGCAAAGTGGTGGGACGCCTGGTGGCCGAACGCGGCTGGACCTCGCCGGTGGCCGTCGGGTCGGTGATGGCCGAGTGGGCCACCCTGGTGGGTCCGGAAATCTCCGCGCACTGCACACCGGAGAGCTTTACCGACACCACCTTGCACGTACGCTGCGATTCAACGGCGTGGGCAACCCAGCTCCGCCTCCTCAGCATCAGCCTGCTGGAGAAGTTCCGCACGGAACTCGGCGACGGCGTGGTGACCAGCATCCAGGTGCTGGGTCCCTCGGCACCGAGCTGGCGCAAGGGAGGCCGAAGCGTTAACGGCCGCGGCCCCCGCGATACTTATGGATGAACCGGCGAGCCCGGTGCCGCCGTCGTCGGCCTATTGAATATTCGCCTAAGGGCGTGTAGGGCGCTGTAACGCCCGTCGGGTGTATAGGCACCCGGAGACCGGACCGCTGGGACGCCCAAGGCAGGGTCAACGGCCTGACAAAGGCACATTGCATGCCGCCGAGGCCCCTGGAATGCGGGTGAACGCCGCGATCCACGATAGAATCGCATCAGATAACTGGGCGCCGGTGAAACGTTGACTGAGTCCGTTTTCCGCACGCTTCCCGCTGGCGGATCGCGGTTCCGCATGTCAGCTAACTCGCCAGCGCCATCAGTTTGTGCCTGTTGGCCGAAGCCCTCCCTGGGGGAGGGACCTCGGCCGGCCATCATCGAAAACAGAGGAGTCGACAGCGCCTGTGGCTAACGACAATACAGATATCCAGGCAGTGGAACCCGCAGTTGAGGATGCCCGTACCCCCGACACCCCGGCAGACGCTGCGACGCCCCGTGAATACGGCGCAAGCGACATCACCGTCCTCGAGGGCCTGGAAGCCGTACGGAAACGTCCCGGCATGTACATCGGCTCAACCGGTCCCCGCGGACTCCACCACCTCGTCTATGAAGTAGTGGATAACTCTGTTGATGAGGCCCTGGCCGGATACTGCACACACATCGAGGTGGTGCTGCAGGCCGACGGCGGCGTCAAGGTGGTGGATGACGGCCGCGGAATCCCCGTGGACATGCACCCCACCGAGCACAAGCCCACTGTCGAAGTTGTTATGACCATCCTCCA
>JBKKDH010000045.1:0-3455 GCA_046708445.1 Arthrobacter sp. | reverse complement strand
CGCTCGGACGTCACTACCCGCAACCAGCGCAAAGCCGAGCGGCTCGCCTTCGCTTACGACGACCTTGAGGCCCGCATCGCCGCCCTGCGGGAGCAGGAATCCCTGGACGCCGTGCGCCCCGATCTGGACGGTGCCCGGATCATGGCCATCCTGGGCCTCAAACCAGGGCCCGTCGTCGGCCGCGCCTACAAGTTCCTCCTGGAGGAACGGATGGAGGACGGCCCCCTGCAGCCGGACGATGCGGAGGCCAGGCTGCTTGCTTGGTGGGCGCAGCAGCCTGAAGCAGCACCTCCGGCTCCGGAGACCGATGAGTCCTCCGCCGACGTCGAACTTTCCGCTACTGAGGAGCCCAAATGAACATCTCTGCCATGACCCCCCGGCCCCAGCTCTGGATCCTTCGCCACGGCGAAACCGAATGGTCCAAGAGCGGCCAGTACACGGGCCTGACCGATCTGCCGCTCACCGTGGAGGGCGAGCAGCAGGCGGTGGAGGCCCGCAAAGTGTTGGACCAGGTGGACTTCGACCTTGTCCTGACCTCCCCGCTGCGCCGTGCCCGCCGCACCGCCGAGCTGGCGGGATTCCCGGACGCGCAGCACGAGCCCCTCGCAGTGGAGTGGAACTACGGAGACTATGAAGGCATCAGTTCGGACCTGATCCGCAAGGACAACCCCGACTATCTGATCTGGACGCACGGCGTGCCCAACGGGGAGTCCCTGGACGAGGTGGCGGCCCGCGCCGACAAGATTGTGGCGAGGGTCCTCGAATCAGGCCTGGATAATGTGCTGATCGTCGCCCATGGGCACTTTTCCCGGATCCTTACGGCCCGCTGGCTTGAATTGGCACCCACCGAAGGACGCCACTTCATATTGGGAACTGCAAAAGTCTGCACCTTGGGCTGGGATAAGAAGACTCCAGCAATTGTCCGCTGGGGCCTGTAGAAAGCCATTAGTACAAACTAATTTGAAATCTTTCCCAATTCAGTGGCGAACTGATGCATTCATAGTGTAATTTTATTTCTGACCCCAGAGCGTCTCGCCGGGGTCACGGCGCGCGTTGCCTGGCCAGTCAGTCGGTGCAACGGCTTAGCGGAAAAGGAGGTTGGGAGAAATGATTACTTTGACTAGCGGATGGAAGATGACCATCACCGCGTTCCCGGCCCCTGTCGCACATCCGCGCCATCTTGACCGACGAACTGACTCCTAAGGCCTCTTGCTCCTGATGCCAAGCATCAGGCGACAGTGACTTATTAGCCTCCCCCAGCGGGCGGAGGGTCGTCAGCATCTGGTCCAGGCGGAACCCCGCGGTTGCGCAGCACCCCCATAGTTCGGAACCAGCTTCTTGTTGGGTCTGCAGCGCCAGCCTCAGGGGCCCCATTTTCGCATTCTGCGAACTCTATTAATTAGCACCGGGCATTTCTTTGCCAAAATTCAGGCGTTTATTGTCGCGACCATAAACGGCTTTATTTGTTGTGCCAAATTTCTGCTGAAAGCCAAAGACCATGACGATCACCACGCCTGCACTCGCCAGTTCGGAGCCTGCAGGCCCAGCTGCCACATACCCTCGGAAGGAGGTGACCCACATGATCAAGAAGATCCAGCGACTGTTCTCCAGACTCCAGCCAGTCCGCGACAGGCCCCGTGAATTCAATGGCGACCTGCTGGACGGGCATCGTGAGTACGTATTCTTACTGATGCACCAGTACACCCGCGGCATGAACTGATGCCGCAGTCCCTCTTCGTTCGTCCAGGAGGAGCTGATGGCTAAGACCGGCAGTCCGCAAGGAGCCCGCGCGGCGACGCGTGGGCTCCCCCATTTAACAGAAGCGTGTTCAAGGGCGTTCCGGGAGACTGCGGGACGTTGCCGCCGGGAACCACCCGGGTAAGCTCGAACGCATGCAGGAGACTAAACCGCCGGCGGAACCGCGACGCACCCGCTTGGTGGTTCCCAGCCGCAGTGACCTGTTGCTCAGAAACTTCACCGAAATCATCGGCGGGCCAATGGGTGTCCGTTCGGCACCCGGAATTGTCTCCCCGGGCGTGTTCACAGTGGAGCGAGTGCTGATCATCCTGACGGTGCTGGCGGCCCTCGTGAGCATTCTCATCAAGGGCTACTGCCGCGCCAACGGCTGGGAATCCCCCAGCCAGTTCTACTCCACGTGCTACTCGGACTTTCCGGAGCTCTTCCGAAACCGCGGCCTGGGCGACGGCACCTTCCCGTTCTTCAGCCAGGGGAGCCTGTTCGAATATCCGGTCCTGATGGGGCTCATCGCCGGTGCCACGGCCTGGCTTGTTCCGGGTGAAGGGGTCACCGATGCCAGGATCCTGGGCTACTTCGACGTCAATGCAACCCTGATCGCCGCCGTCTGGATCGTTACGGTATTGGCCACTGCGCGGATGTCCCGGCGCCGGCCCTGGGATGCTGCGATGGTGGCGCTGGCACCCGGAATCGTCCTGGCCGGGACCATTAACTGGGACATGTGGGCCGTGGGCTTGCTGGCCCTGGGGATGCTGAGCTTTTCGAAGGGGAGGCTGGTGCTGGCCGGCGTCCTGATCGGTCTGGGAACGGCCACCAAGCTCTACCCCGTGCTTATTTTCGGTGCCATCCTGCTCCTGGCATTGCGGACTGGCAGGATCCGGACATTTGTCGTCACCGGGGGTGCGGCCCTCGTGGCGTGGCTTGCCGTCAATGTACCGATCGCGCTGATGAACCCCGCAGGCTGGCGGTACTTCTACCAGTTCACGGAGGACCGGCCGGCCGGTTACAGCTCTCCCTGGTTCGCGTACAACCTGGTGGCAACCAGGCTGCGCTGGAAGGTCCTGGACGCCGAAGTCATCAACGCGCTGGCCCTCAACCTGTTTGTGCTGGCCTGCGTCGGCATTGCCGTAGTTGCCCTGACGGCAGCGAGGCGGCCGCGGCTCGCACAGTTGGCCTTCCTGATCGTGGCCGCATTCATCCTGACCAACAAGGTTTACTCCCCGCAGTTCGTAATCTGGCTGATCCCGCTCCTGGCCCTGGCCAGGCCGCGCTGGCGGGACTTCCTCGTGTGGCAGGGAATCGAGGGCCTGCACTGGGCCGCCATCTGGATGTACCTCGGACAGGTGACCAGCGGAGGCTCCTCGCAACACAATATTGATATGCCTTACTACGTCCTTGCCGTAGCTTGCCATATGCTCGCCACGGCATATCTTATGGCCCGTGTGGTGTGGGACATCTACGATCCCG
The DNA here is from genome assembly GCA_046708445.1 of Arthrobacter sp. Taxonomy (GTDB): domain Bacteria; phylum Actinomycetota; class Actinomycetes; order Actinomycetales; family Micrococcaceae; genus Arthrobacter. The sequence continues at coordinate 233 of JBKKDH010000045.1, read as the reverse complement.
GCTACGATCCCATCCGCCGGCATGCCATGGACGACCCCCAGGGCGGGCCTTTTGAAGGGGCACCTGACCGGCTGCGGCTCAATGCCCTCAGGCCGGCGGAATCCGTCCTTCCCTGGCGGGCCAAGAGCCATGCCTGACGTCGCCGTGGTCGGATCCGGGCCGAACGGGCTGGCTGCCGCGGCCGTGATGGCGCGTGCGGGACTCCACGTGGAAGTCTTCGAAGAGGCCGGAAC
>JBKKDH010000044.1:0-10157 GCA_046708445.1 Arthrobacter sp. | reverse complement strand
CCACCAGTGGTCCCGGCCTTCGTGCCAGTCCACGTCCTGGCCGTTGCGCTTGACCACCACGACGTTCTGGACGGTGTGGCCGTCGCCTTCGCGGGACAGGGCGTCGTCCACGGCGGTCTTGAGTGCGCTGGGCTTGCCGCGGCGGTAGGTGCCGTCGGCGGTGACCACGAGCTTGGCTTCGGCGTCGTCGATCCGGGACCGGAGGGCGTCCGCGGAGAAGCCGCCGAACACCACGGAGTGTACGGCGCCGATGCGGGCGCAGGCCAGCAGCGTAATGACGGCTTCCGGGATCATGGGCAGGTAGACGGCCACCCGGTCGCCCTTGCCAACGCCGAGGGACTCGAAGGCGTTGGCGGCCTTCTTCACTTCGTCGGTGAGCTGGGCGTAGGTGTAGGTGCGGGTGTCGCCGGGTTCGCCCTCGAAGTAGATGGCCACCCGGTCCCCGAGACCGTTCTCAACATGGCGGTCCAGGGCGTTGTACGCGGCGTTGACCTCGCCGCCCACGAACCACTTCGCGAACGGCGGGTTGGACCAGTCAAGGGCCTGGTCGAAATCCTTGGACCAGGTGAGCAGTTCACGGGCCTGCCTGGCCCAGAACGCGGGACGGTCGGCGTCGGCCTCCTGGTAGTCGGCTGCGCTGATAACGGCGTCGGCAGCGAATTCCGGGGTCGGCGCAAACTTGCGGTTCTCGTGCAGCAGGTTTTCGAAGGCGTCGCCCTGCTGGTCGCCCTGCACGGTAGCTTCGGGGGCGGTGGCGGTGGAGCCGGGAGTGTCCTGGGACATGGTGAACCTCATCATTCATCGATCTTTGCTGCGGCGTATGCCGTTGCCGGGCCGTGCTCCGCCGTTTGCGCGGCATTGGGCAGCGGCCGATCACGGACATTCCGCAAAGAGCTGTTCCGAAATCAAGACTAATGCTTGAGCGCGCGGCTGTGTGTGCCCTGTCACAGAGGGGCCCGCGAGCGGCGTTTATTAAGCGCTGAATGGTTTTGGTGACCCGCCGCGGACGCCACGCGGCCACCCCTTCGGCTAGTGATAGCCAAGGCTGTTGACTAGGCTGAGATTGAATTGTGACTTTCGACGGAACTGTCAGGCCGGGTCACCGCGTTGTGTGTGACCCGGCCGGCAACCCCGTTTCAGACGGCACGGTTTGTGGGACTGGAAGGTCCCGTGCCGCCACATTAAGGAGAACAGAATGAACCAGCAGAGCTTCGGCCAGACAACCGGCCGTGCAACAGCGGCCGGACCTGACGGCTCGTCCGGGAGCAGTGCGGGGTCAGGCCAGCCGGAGCCAGCCACCGGCAAAGCCGGCTCCCGGCACCAGGCGGTCCTGGGGCATTTCACGGTCCGTGACCTCACCGTCTTCGCCGCCACCCTCATTCTTTTTGTCACCTCGCTGCTGCCGGTCTTCCTCACCCGGTTCAATCTCTGGAACGTGGGCAACCTCTTCTTCCTTGGGCTGGGAATCGTCCTGCCGCTCATCGTCAGCGCATTGTTTGCCGCCCGCAGGCTTGCGCCCGCCACGAAGGTCCGGATCGGATCCCTGTCCATCGACCAGTTTGCGTCCGTGGTGGCGTCCTTCTCGGTGGCGTTCTTTTTCCTGTCCGCGGCCGGCGACTACCACCCCGCCCTGCTGGCTGGACTGATCGGCTCCGTGGTCCTCTTTGCCGCCACCGTGCTGGGCCGGTTCATTCCGTACTTCGCCAGCGACTTCGAAGGCCGCCAGGAGACGCCGGCCCACGTGGTGGCCCGCGAATCTGCCGTTCCCCGGCCGAAGCCGCACACGCCCAAAGCCCCGAAGGAGCCTAAGCCCGCAGCGGGCGGCCCGGCACCTGCCGTTTCGCATGGACCTGCCATGCCCGGCGCCGCTGCGGGTTCAGCCGGTGTCGGCGCAGGCTCGGCCCCTGCCGCTGGTTCCACAGCTTCCGCCGCCTTCCAGCACGCAGGCCCGACGCCGGGAGCGTCGCCTTTTGCGCCTTCCGCACCTTCTTCGCAGTCCGCAGAGTCCGCACCGGCTACGCAGGAAGCCCAGCCATCGCAGCCCGCACCGGCTTCGCAGGCCTCGCCGCCATCGCAGTCCGCACCGGCTACGCAGGAAGCCCATCCCGCGCAGGAAGCACACGCTGCACAGCTTGCTGGGCCCGCCCAGTCGGCGCCCGCCGGAGCTGCCGCCGTCTCGTCAGCCCCGGAGGTATCCGAATGGCCTGCAGAGGGTGACTTTGGGCCCCCAACCCAGGCGGCCGACGTCGTACCGCCCGCCGCGGTTGCCGCAGCCGAAGAGGCCCGCGGGGGCGATACCCCGGCGGCCACGCAGGCCCGCCAGGCGTCCGATCCCATGCCGGCCACGGCCGTCCACCCGCAGGTAAGGCGGGAAGAGCCCATTGGTGCCACAGTGGATCCGGCAAGCCGCCCCGAGGAATCCGACGACCAGCCCGTCCACGAGGCCTTCTGGTTCGCCGTCGCCCAGCACCGGACCGCCGTCGATCCCCGGACCGGTGCCCCCGCTTTCGTCATTGAGCCGGGCGGCTGGGTGCTGGCCCTCGAGGACCGGGGCCACGAGTTCCTGGTCCAGCACACCGACGGCCGCGTGGGCGTCCTGCGCGACCTGAGCAACATCGAGCGCGGCTAGCGGCCCGGTGGCCACGTCACGGACTCCGAGGAACGGGGCGGCTCACGCGGCCGCGCCCGGGGCAGCGGCGTCAGGGGCGGGACCCAAGGTTTCATCCGAGTCCCTCCTGGCCCTGAAGCGCCGCGCGCGGCGCATCAACAAGGCCCTCGCGGAGAAATACCCCTACGCCCACGCGGAGCTCGATTTCCGGAGCCCCTTTGAGCTGCTGGTGGCCACCGTCCTGTCGGCGCAGACCACCGACGTCACCGTCAACCAGATCACCCCGTTGCTGTTCGCCAAGTACCCCGACGCGCGCGCGATGGCCGAGGCCGACCCGGCCGTGATGGAAGAAATCATCAAACCCACCGGGTTCTTCCGGGCCAAAACCCGGAGCCTGATTGCGCTGGGCACGCGCCTGGTGGACGAGTACAACGGTGTGGTGCCGCCCCGGCTTGAGGACCTCGTGACCCTCCCGGGCGTAGGCCGCAAGACGGCGAACGTGGTGCTGGGCAACGCCTTCGGTGTCCCCGGGATCACGGTGGACACCCACTTCGGCCGCCTGGCACGCCGCTTCGGCTGGACGCTCTCCGAGGATCCCGTCCAGATCGAGTTCGACGTCGGCGAGCTGTTCGAGCCGCGGGACTGGACCATGCTCTCGCACCGGGTGGTGTTCCATGGGCGGAGGGTCTGCCATTCGCGGAAGCCTGCCTGCGGGGCCTGCCCGGTGGCCAACTGGTGCCCCAGCTACGGCCTGGGCGAGACCGATCCTGCCAAAGCAGCCAAACTGCTGAAATACGAGCTTGCTCCCGGCAGCGAACCGCTGCTGGCCCAGCTGCTGGCCGAGACGCACCGCGCCGCGGAAATCCGGATGGAATCACAGAAGCGGCTTCCGTGAGCGCACGCCAGGACCTGATCGACCTGGTACAGCGGACGGAATCAGGAAACGCCCCTGAGCCCGATGCCCTTTGGGCGACGCTGACCGTGGACGAACGCATCGCGCGCAAGGCTGCGGTACTGATGCTCTTCGGTGTTTTGGACACCGTCCCCGCCGCATCCGGCAAGCCGCTCGCCCCGGCCGACCTCGACGTCCTGCTGCTGGAGCGCGCACACACCCTGGAGTCGCACCCCGGCCAGGTCGCGTTTCCTGGCGGCAGCATCGATCCCGGTGAAACGCCGGTGGAGGCGGCGCTGCGTGAAGCGGAGGAAGAAACCGGGCTGGAGTCCGGCGGAGTGGAAGTCCTGGGCACGCTGCAGGAACTCGGGCTGGCACGCAGCAACTTCCTGGTGACGCCGGTGCTGGGCTGGTGGGCCTCGCCGTCGCCGGTGCGGGTGGTGGATTACGGGGAATCCGCGCAGGTTTTCCGGATCCCGGTCAGGGACCTGCTGGATCCGGACAACCGGGTCATGTCCACCGTCAGCCGCGGCGGGCGGACGTTCAACAGCCCGGCCTTTACCGTCAACGGGGTGGTGGTGTGGGGCTTCACAGGGATTGTGCTCACCGGGCTCTTTGAGCAGCTGGGCTGGGCCGTGCCCTGGGACCGGACCCGGCTGCACAACATCATGATCTGACCGGCGTCACCGTCACCGCCGGTTCGGGCCCTTAGGATTGCGGCTGTTGCCGGAGATCCACCACGATTCCGGTGGCCGCATTCTCGCGTACGGCCTTAATGCCCTCGAGCAAGGCACCAACGTGCCTGAAATTCGGCGAAACCGCCACGATGTTGCCGTCACCGTCGGTGAGACGGAGCCTGTAGGCCTCGTCACCAACGCGGTGTATTTCGAACCTGCCCGCCATGTGCCGGACCTCCCCTGGGTATGCATCATTGCATGTAGTGCTTGACCGCCTGCTTGAGTCAGTTAATTGACTGTAACGCCGCTCACAGGGGGCGGGCCAACTACTCCCGGGTAGGTTACTTCGCGGGGCGCGCTGTGACGGTTCCTTGGCCTGTGACTGGAGGCGCCGCCACCGGACCGCTAAAGTGCCGGAATCCTGTTGGCGGCCTATTTGGCGTTGTCGTACGAGTCCACGACGGCCACGCTGACCGGAAACTCCACCGGGATGGGCCCGAACAAGAGCTCCTTGGCGGCGCTCGCTGCGTCTTCAATCGCTGCGATGCACTCGTCAACCCGGGTTTCAGGCGCGTGGACCATCACTTCGTCGTGCAGGAAGAACACCAGCTCCGCGCGCCCGGAACCTGCGGCGGGCATGGCGCGCAGCCGCCGTCGTAATTCCGCGAGCCAGCACGCTGCCCAGTCCGCCGCCGAGCCCTGCACCACGAAGTTCCGGGTGAACCGGCCGCGGGAGCGGGCGATCGATTCGGCGCGGCGTTGTTCCTCGGCCGTGCTGGATTGCTGGCTCTGGAACCACTGCCGTGAGGGCAGCGGGCTGCTGCGGCCCAGCCGGGTGGTGACCGTCCCGCCGGCTTCGCCGTCGCGGGCCGCCTGTTCCACGAAGCCCACGGCGCGCGGGTAGGTCTTGGCCAGTTGCGGCATCAGGCGTCCGGATTCGCCCGTCGTGGCACCGTAGATGGCGCCGAGCAGGGCCACCTTGGCTTTTGCGCGGTCCCCGCCGAATCCCTGGGCGGCGATGCCGGCGTACAGGTCCTTGTCCCGCGCAGCCTCGGCCATTTTGGCGTCCCGGGCCAGTGCCACCAGGACGCGGGGCTCCAGCTGGGAGGCATCAGCCACGATCAGCTTGTAGCCCGGATCGGCGTGCACGGCGCCGCGGATTTGGCGTGGAATCTGGAGCGCCCCGCCGCCGCGCGATGCCCAGCGGCCGGACACAACTCCGCCCACCACGTACTCAGGCCGGAACCGTCCGTTGTCCACCCACGCGTCCAGCCAGGTCCAGCCGTTGGCCGTGTGCAGGCGGGAGAGCTTCTTGTAGGCCAGCAGGGGCTCAATGGCGGGATGGCTGGATTCCTTCAGCTCCCACTGCCGTGTACTTTTCACTTCGATGCCGTTACGGTGCAGGGCCCGCATCAGTTCCTGCGGCGAGTCGGGATTCAGCCCGGGGGAGCCGAGCAGGGCCCGCAGTTCGGTGTTCAGGGCTTCGAGCTTCGCCGGACGGTGGCCGGAGGGCGGGCGTGGCCCCAGATAGTCGGTGAGGATGTTCTCGTGCAGGTCCTCCCGCCAGGGGACGCCGGCATGCTGCATTTCGGCGGCAATCATCGCGGCGGCAGATTCGGCAGCCAGGAGCAGCTGCAGCCGCTTAGGGCGGTTCTCGCCGGGGGTCGCGGACGCCAGGGCCGCCTGTTGGGCGGCGTATTCGGCCCGGAGTTCCTCCGGTGTGTAACGGGGCGTTGCGCGGTGGCCCAGGTCCTCGAAAAGTGCGCCCTGCTCTGCGGGCGGTGCGGGCGGCTGGAGGGCGCGCGGAGGCAGGAGGTCCTCCTCCAGCGTGATTTTTTCGGCGTTTTGGGCGTAGCCGGTGTGGGCGGTGAACTCGGAACAGGCGAGGATGTTGCCGCACAGGCTGAGGTCGTAGCAGCGGTCCAGTTCGACGCCGGACGCCAACAGGGCGGGGTACCAGTCCTGGGTGCGGTGCCAGATCCAGCGCGGCGGCGGGCCGCCGTTGGGACGGCTTTCCAGGTGACGTACGACGGCGGCGAGCTCGCCCGTGCTGATCACGCGCGGTTCCGGGGTGTTGGGGTGAGGGGCACCCGCCTGGTTCAGTTCCTGGAGGGCTGCGCCTTGGGGGTGGGCGGCGAGCAGCAGGTACATACGATAATTCTGCCCTGTCGCGGGGCCGCCCTACGCCGCGTGTCCTTGTGCTGCTGGCAGGTTGTCCTCCACAGGGACCGGCAGCGCGCGGTTGTCCACATAAGGCCGATCACTGGTTACGCTCGTGCGCGCGGCCCATGAGAGTTGCCTTATGAGCAGGCACCAGCAAACACCGTCACCATCGGGTCCGGCCAGCGCCTTCACGCCAGCACGGCGCAAGGCACTCGGGGAGCGGGCCGCGCCGGATGGCCACCTGACCCCTTCCCGTGGCCCCGACCCGGGGGCATGGCTGCCGGAGGATGCTGCGGAGGTACTGCTTGTGACCGGGTTCGACTTTCTGCAGGGCGAGGTGGAGCGCATTGTCGCGGCCGCGGGCGGCCGGCTCCGGGTAGTGGCCGACGCCGTGGAGGCTGCAAGATACTGGGACTCCTCATCCGCCGTACTCGTCGGCAGCGATATCCGCGAACTGCCTCCCCGGCGTCACGCTCCCGCGGTCCTGGTGGGCCTTAGCGGGGAAGGCGACAGCCTGTGGCATCTGGCCGCCGCCCTGGGCGCCGAACGCGTAGCCGTCCTGCCCGATGCCGCAGCGTGGCTGGCCGAATACCTCAGCCGGTCACGCTCGCCACAGGCCGGCGGCCTGGTGCTGGGCGTTACCGGCGGATGCGGCGGGGCAGGGGCAACTACCGCCGCCATCTGGATCGCCCAGGCCGCCGCCGGAATGGGCGTCCGCGTCCTGCTGGTGGACGGCGACCCGTGGGGCGGCGGCCTTGAGCTGGCACTGGCCGCCGAGGACCTGCCGGGGCTCCGCTGGCCGGACTTGGCGGAGGCCAGCGGCAGCATCGATCCAGGTCAGCTGGCGGACTCCCTTCCCATTACCGGTGGCTTCTCCTTCCTGTCCTGGCCGGGGAGCCGGGACCGTCCCGTGCCTGTGGATGCTGCGGCCGCCGGCGGGGTTCTGGATGCTGCCCGGCGGGGTTACGAGTTGGTGGTGGTGGACATCGGCCGCGGTGCCGAGCCGCTGCACACCTTTGCGTGGGACTGTGACCGGATCCTTGTGGTGCTTCCTGCCCAGCTGAAGGCGGCAGTGGCTTCGGCCCGGCTGCTTCAGGAGCTTCCGCCGGTGGAGGCCGCCCTCCTGGTCCGGGGAAAGCCGGGCGCGGCGCTGGACAGTGCACTGATCGCCGATGCCGTCGGGCTGCCCGTCCACGGCCGGGTTCCTGACCTCCGCGGCGTCACCGGCGCTTCGGAGAGCGGCCGCCTCCTTGAGCTGGGCAAACGCCGCAGCGTACGGCACTTCGCTGCCTCTGTCCTGGACCTGCTCGACGGCGAACTCGCGGCAGGCGGGCAGCCGTGAGCGGGCGGTCGCCCTTTTCCACGGCATCCGCGGCGCCACCTGCAGGGGCCCGCCGCCAGGCGCGCGTCCTTGATTCCCGGGTTGTCGACTCCCGGGGCCTGGACTCAGGGCTGCTGGAGTCGGTCCGCGAATCAGTGATGGCGGAGTCGGGGCCCGTGACGGCTTCCCGGGTGGCGGCAGCTGTCCAGGCCACCGGGAAGATGCTGGGAACGGCAGGCGCCCTCGCCGCCGCGGAACGGATCAGCGCCGAACTCAACGGCCTGGGCCCGCTTCAGGAACTCACCCGGGATCCCGCAGTGACGGACATTTTCGTCAACGCACCCGACTCTGTGTGGCTGGACCGGGGAAACGGCTTGGAACGCTCGTCTGTGGCCTTCGCCGGCGAGACCCAGGTGCGGGCGTTGGCGTCCAGGCTGGTCGCGGCAGGCGGGCGGCGCCTGGACGACGGCTCGCCCTGCGTGGATGTCAGGCTCGACGGCGGCTACCGCATCCACGCGGTCCTGCCGCCGATCTCCACAGAGGGCACCCTCCTGAGCGTCCGCATTCGGCGGGAGCAGGTTTTCACCATGGATGAGCTGCGCTGCGGCGGCATGTTCGGCGAGACCGTCCAGGAAGTCCTGGAACGTGTCGTCGAGCACCGGCTGAGCTTCCTCATCAGCGGCGCCACCGGCTCAGGCAAGACCACCCTGCTGTCCACGATGCTCGGCCTGTGCTCCCCGCGCGAGCGCATGGTGCTGATTGAGGACGCCTCAGAGCTGAACCCCGTCCACCCGCACGTTGTTTCCCTGGAGTCCCGCCACGGAAACCTCGAAGGCGGCGGCGGAGTGGATCTGGGCGAACTGGTCCGCCAGGCGCTGCGGATGCGGCCCGACAGGCTGGTGGTGGGCGAATGCCGCGGCGCTGAGGTGCGGGAACTGCTTACTGCGATGAACACCGGCCACTCCGGCGGCGGCGGAACAATCCACGCGAACACGGCCACGGCCGTCCCTGCCCGACTGACGGCACTGGGGGCGCTGGCTGGACTGGGGCAGGATGCGGTACGGCTGCAGGCGTCCAGCGCCCTCGACGTTGTCATCCACGTGGATAGGCCGCCCCGGGGACGCCGGGTGGCGTGCATCGGCATGATGGCGGAGAGCGAGGGCGGCCTATGTGTCGTCCCGGCCTTGGAGATACGTCGCGGAGAGGCCACTCAGGGTCCGGCGTGGGGCCAATTGGCCGGCCGGCTGGGACTGGATGAACGCCTCACCGGACCAGCGGCGTGACTGCCCTTCTTGCCGGCTGCCTCTTCCTGGCCGTGTGGCTGTTACTGCGGCCGGGCCGGACTGCGGCTGCCCGGTTTCGCCGAGCGGTGGGCAACGCCGGCGGCGGGGCAGCGGCCGGACCTGCCTTATTCGACCGCCCGGGCGGGCGTACGTCCCTCAGCGGCGGTTCTCCAGGGCGCGTTCCGCTGGCGGGGCTCCTGCGCCGGGAACGCAAGGGTTCCGCCGGTATCTCCATGACCCTTGTGGTTCAGCAGTTGGCGGCGCTGCTCAAAGGTGGCAGGGCCCCTGCGCGGCTCTGGGACGAGCTGTGTTCCCTCTACTCCAGGCAGCCGGAGCCTGCCCGCCATGGCGACAGGACGGCCGGGCTGCGCGCCGGCTCCGGCCTCAGCCAGGGCTCCGTTGCCGTGCTTGGTGCGGCACGCGCAGCCGCCTTCCGCGGCGCGCCGGTGTCGGATGCCATCAGGAGTGCTGTCCCCGCGGCCTTTGGACGTGCGGGAGGAAGGGAGCCGCAAATCTGGGACCAGCTCGCGGCATGTTTTGACATAGCCGAGGCCAGCGGTTGCCCGCTCGCTGACGTGCTGACGCGGTTTGCCGCCCAGCTGGAGGTTGAGGACGACGCCGAAGCGGCCCGGCAGACGGCGTTGGCCGGGCCGCGGGCCACCGTCAGCCTGTTGACCTGGCTTCCACTGATGGGTCTTGGGCTGGGGATCGCCCTGGGGGTGGACCCGGTGGCCATTCTGATTGGGACACCTCTTGGCCTCGCTTCCCTGGCGGCCGGCCTGATTCTTACCGTCACAGGACGGATCTGGTCCGCCCGGCTGGTCCAAGCGGCCGCTGGAGCGGGGGTGCGATGACCGCCTTGCTGCCGGCCGCCGCCGTATTGGCCTGCCTGGCCGCCGCGGCCGTCCTTGCGTTTACCGGACCGGGGCGCGTGGGCCGGCGGCTCAGGAGCCTCGGCCCGGTGGTTGGAACAGGACCGCACCCGGCGTCGGCTCTGGGGGAACGACACGATGGGCGGTTCGACCACGGCGGTAATTCGGGTGGCAGGGCCGGATCCGGCAGGGCCCGGAACGGCTCCGTCGGCTTCGCCGGCAGGAGCGACGGACTGCGGGACACCGCCATGATGCTGGAACTGGTGGCCGCCATGCTGGACGCCGGCTCCGGAATCGGACGTTCACTGGAACTCGTCGCCGCGGCAGCTTCCCCGGAGTAC